>SLHZ01000099.1 GCA_007135895.1 Balneolales bacterium
AAATGTTGCTTTTCCTAAAACAGTTGGTGCTGTGGAATCATTCCGTACATTTGTGGCGGGTATTTCTGTTGCGGGTTGTCAAAAATTTATTCGTCAAAAAATTTTTGTAAGGATTTTGTAAGGATGTGGTAATGTCCTGCTCTTTAATGTGGTCGGGATACATATCGCACAGATTGTGTTCCGATCACAGACCTGAATGTGGGGCGGGCGTTGAATGTCGCCCGTCCCTGCTTTTTATTGATTTATGTAATATTTTTGAGTTTCAAGATAAACCCGTGCATTTGGTAGAATGGGCGGGGTATTACCTGGAATTAAAGGATTCGATAACCGGTCTTTTTTTTGCATCAATAATTTTTATAAACTTTTCTCAAAAAGATTACATACCTCATGAATCATGCATTCGTTTTTATTCTGACCATTCTGCTTGTTGGTAATCAGCCGTTTAGCTCAGAACTCAAGGGGCAGGCTCGATATCCCGGTTCGGATATCCTTGCTATGCGTACCGGTAACGTTGATCATGACAATTTCTCCATTCCCGAAAAAAAAGATGGGAAATCCTCTTATGAAACAGATTCATTTGAGGGACAGGAATCTGATCAGGAATACGAGGAACGTGTTGATGCCTGGCATGCGAATCGTATAGAGCGACTGAAGGATGCCCGAGGCTGGTTGAGTCTGGCGGGTCTTTACTGGTTGGAGGAGGGAGAACAGTCTTTTGGTAGCGGTCAGTGGGCACGGGTTCGTTTCCCAGTGGGAAGCATTCCGGAAATTGCAGGGATTTTTGAAAAGAAAGCGGATACGGTTTTCATGCGGGTTGCCGGTGCTATTGATATCCGGGACGAACGAAACTGGAGATTGCGTGATGATATTATTTATACCCCTGAAGTTCGGAGAGAGCTTCGATATCGTACACTTACATGGTTCGTGGTACAGAGAGATGACATGATAGGTATCCGCCTCTATGACGACAACAGCCCTCATTTGATACATTTTGACGGTATTGACCGCTACGAAGTGGACAGAAACTGGGTCATACATGCCGAGTTTGAGCCGCATCGGGAAGGTTCAACTATGGAGATAGAGAATGTTCTGGGTCAGTTTGTGCCCTGGCCGGTTGCGGGTAATCTTCGATTTGAAGTCGATGGTCACCGGGTAGAAATGGTCGCCCTCGGTACGGGTGAGCGGTTATTCATACCTTTTGCGGATGCGACTTCAGGCAGCGAGACCTATCCCGGGGGCAGGTTCGTTTATATGGATCGTCCTGCTCCGGGTGAAACAGCGATCATTGATTTCAATGTGTCGTATAACCCTCCCTGTGCGATTAATCCTCATACTACCTGTCCGCTGCCGCCCCGTCAAAACCGTCTTCTCTTTGCCGTTCGTGCCGGTGAGAAGCATTACGAAATGTATAAAGAGAATAATGGTGATATTTAATGCCACTCCAGCCCGCAGTTTTTTGGCGGCATAGAATGAGTGTTCGTTCTATAAATTTTGGGTATGGAACTATTATCTGCCGAGGATGAAAGGTGTATATTAGAGGTTTGCCGTGTGCATGTGGTTTGAAAAAAACAAAGAGTTATTGTTTTTGATTAAGCCAATCTGAAAGATCCTTCAAGGATAGGGTATTAAGAACTTGTGCTGGCGCGAGGCCTGCCTTTCGGGCTGTTCCGATTCCATAGATCATATGGTCAAGGCCGCTTATATCGTGGGCATCAGGACAGATGACACTCATTAGTCCGGTACTTCGAATAACTCCGCCATATCGCCAGTCCAGATCAAGTCTCCAGGGATTAGCGTTGATTTCCATGGCTGTGTGATAGTCTGCTGCGAAGGGTATGAGTTTCTCCAGGTCGACTTTGTTTCCCTCCCGGCGGAGGAGCAACCGACCCGTGGGGTGTCCGATGATGTGTGTATACCGGTTGGATACCGCTTTTTTTAACCGGTCAAGCATCTTGTCTGCAGGCATGTCAATTCCCGAGTGGACACTGGCAATGACCAGATCAAATCCTTTTAAGAGTTCATCCGGATAGTCGAGTGTTCCGTCGGCCAGAATATCGGTCTCTGTTCCTTTCAGGATACGAAAGGGACTTCCTATTTTTTCCAGTTCATTGTTAACCCGGTCAATTTCTTTCCATTGAGCGTATACCTGTTCAATAGTTAGTCCGCCGGCATAGGCCGCTGATCTGGAGTGATCCGTCACACACATGTATTGGTACCCCTGCTTAATACAGGCGTTTGCCATCTCTTCAATGCTGTTATTGCCATCGCTCCATCTGGTATGCAGATGAATCACACCTTTCAGATCATGTGAAGACACTAACTCCTGATCAGGTTTCCCTTCTGTACGGGCTGTTGCATCTACTATTGCTTCGAATAGATCAAACTCGAAATAGTCTTCTCTCATTTCGGGAGGGATAAAATGCAGGTCCAGCCGATGATAGATATCCGATTCAGATTGGATGGGCAGAGGTGAGGTCTCGCCGGGGTTTATTTCTTGGGAAATGGGATAGAGACCGTACTCGTTGAGCACCAAATCACGGGATCGGGCTCTTTTTCGTAAAACAATGTTGTGCTCCTTGCTGCCGGTGAAGTAGAGCAGGGCAGCGTGAAAATGGCGTGGTTCGACTATACGAAGGTCCACCTGTCTGCCGCTGGTAGTTCGCACAGAGCTTTTGGTATCGCCTTTACCAATGATTTCCGTAACCTGGTGGAATCGCACAAACTGATCCATGATTTTGGAGGCATGCTCCGAGTCCGATGATAACAGTATGTCTATGTCACCAATGGTTTCAAGAGCTCTGCGCAGGGATCCAGCGACAGAGATATCATGGACATGTTCTGATTTTTTTAATTCATCGATAAAGAGATGGGCGATTTTGGTGGCTTCATCAATTCGACAGCGTTTAGAGTGCTGCTCCATCCATGAAATTGAGAGAAGAATTTTTTCTGCCGTTTTTTTTCCCATTCCCGGCAGAGAGGCAACTCGTCCGTCCTCACACGCAGTTTTAAGCTGGTCCAGTCGGGTTATTGCAAGATTCTGATGGATTGCATGGATTTTTTTTGGTCCAAGACCTGGTATATCAAGCCATTGCATTAGTTCAGGAGAGACTTTTTCCCGAAGTTTTTCAAGTACCGGGATGGTTCCGGTTCGTGTATACTGCAAGATGTCGTTTGCAATGGATTTGCCAATCCCTTTTATGGTGCTGAGCTGTTGGTTTTCTATTAGTTCGGAAAGATCTCCCTGGAATGATTCGATATTTCGGGCAGCTCGATCAAAAGCCATGGACCGGAAATCGTTTTCGCCTGTCAGTTTCATCAGTGTTGCGATTTCCTGGAGTGCTTGTGCGATATCTTTATTCATAATTTTTTTGTTTTGTGCCAGAAGATGAGAGAGCGCTATTCATTGGCAGGGTGTAGTTTCCGTTTGATTATTTGGGAGTGCTCAACATAAAAAAAGCGCCTGTTATAAAAAAACAGGCGCTTTTAGGCAATCAGAAAGAAACCGGCACAACAAATAAGCCAATTTCAGTCTGTTATTTATGTCTGATTCTATGGCACATCCCAGAATACACGATCCAGCAGGGTTCTTTCCGGCATGCTGGGGTTGCGCTGGAATTCAGAGTCCGGATATCGGGCTCTGCGCAGGTGTTGTCCGCCAAGATCGGGATTGTGATTTGCAGGGATCTGGAATCCGACATAATTATAATCATAGCGTCTTGCGTCGTTCCAGGCTTCGGGCATAAGGAACATGGCCACGTATTTTTCCTTCATGATTTTGTCCAGTCCGAAGTTTTGGGATACTTCCGCTTCGGCCCAGTAAGCGTCGATGCTGTCTGCAGGGACGCCCAGTTTGGTCATATGAGCGCGGATTCCTTCTTCGTATGCAGTAAAGGCCCTTGCGTTCTGGTTGGCCCGGAGAGCGGCTTCAGCTTCAATAAACTTCATCTCGGCGTAGGTAGCCATCTGCAGCGGATCGGTTGGTTCGTTGGCGTACCAGGAACCAACTGCGAGCACGGCGCGTACTCCTAATTCCGGATCAGCCCCACGGCCTGCGCCGTTAGGTGTTCCCAGATATTGACCAAACAATGGGTGTGTTGCAAGAGCAACCGGTTCAGTGATATAAGAGATACGGGGATCCATCACCCCAAACGTCTCACCGTTGAGTTGATCCACAAATTGTGAAGAGAGCCACCCGCCGAGAAGTCGACCGGCATTGTTGACGGCCAGGCGGTACCACGGATTTTCCGCACCGGTGCCTTCACCGGCAAAGAAATGCATCTGGAAGTCCTGACTGTTGTTTTGGAAAGCGTTGTCTACGGCATTCAGAACTTGCGTTGGATTGTAGGATGGGAGCTTGCTGTAATGGTTCAGGAACCGGGCTCGCAAAGCCCATGCGGTCCGGATCCAGGCTGGACGGTTACCCTGGAAGATGTAATCATCCGCTGCGGGAACTACCAGGGAGGTGGCCTCTTCCAAGTCTGCAATTCCTTCTGCGAGCAGCCTGAGAATTTCCTCGTATAGAAACTCAGAGCTGTCATATTTTGGATTCAGGGTCTGAGCGAAGAGTGCTTCCGTCCAGGGAGCATCGCCAAACAGGCCGGTGAGCATCCCCAGGTTATAGGCGGTCAGGATCTTGCCGATTCCGCCATACCAGGGAGCGTTGAGCTCTTCGGCCAGTATGATCATGTCTCCCAGATCGCTCAGGGTGCCATAAATGGAGGCCCATGCTCCCAGTGATACCGGCATGTGGATATCGGTGGAAGTGGCTGCGTTAGGAGAGGCGAAATGCTGACTCCAGAACATCACGGTTCCGGCCACGCTTCTGGTATTGCGGGCCGTTTCCAGAGTCGATCGGGTCATCAGACCGTTGATCGGCGCGGATGTAGCGTTGTTCGGGTCGGTGTTGATATCCAGGAAGTCGTCGCAACTGAAAACAACGAGGGACATCATCACCAGTACAAGTGTATGTTTCATCTTGAATTTCATAGGGATATTCCTCACTGGTTATAACGAGAAGTTTAAGGAAAAGATCAGGCTGCGTGTTCCCGGATAGGCCAGGTCAACCAAACCGATGAGGTTGCTGCCTGCACTGACGAATGCTTCCGGATCATACTGTGTCCATGGAGTCCACAGGATCAGGTTGTTGGCAGCAACACCGGCACGAATAGACCGGAACGGCAGATTGCTGACTACGGCCGGCGTAAGGGTGTAGCCCATGCCGATGGTTCGCAGTTTTATATAGGAAGCATCCTCGGTGGAATTCTCAATGGCGATCCGGTAGTAGTTACGATGATAACCGGCACCGTAGTCGATATTATGAACGGGATCCCTTCCAATACCCAGCCATACCTCCCTGGTATTGGGTGTTCCGTCTGCAAGGTATCCTTCGAACACCTTGTAATCTTCCCGGTCCAGGGTTTTCTCGGTGTGTCCGAATGCGGCATCCCACTGGTCCAGCTTGTTGTATTTATCCACACCCATCACAATATCAAAATTCATGGTAAAGTCGAAATTGCGATAGTTGAATGTGTTCCCGATACTCAGTGTCCAGTCGGGCAGGGCATCGCCGACAATCTTGTATTCCGTGTCAACTACCGGGAACCCGTTGGCTCCGATCAGCAGAGGACGGTCTTTTTCAAGAACCATGGGATCTTTCGGTTCTTCATCCGGGCCGTAGTACCGTCTGAAGCTGGTTCCCCAGATGGCGCCATAGGATTGGCCGGGGACAAGCTGCATTCTCGGACGGTGGATATAGGCGGCCATATCACCGAGGACAACTGCTTCTACTCCATCCATAATGGAGATTACTTCATTGCGGTTTCGGGTGAAGTTGGAGACAATCAGCCATCGGAAGTCCCGGGTTTCGAACGGGGTGGTCCGCAGGGTTACCTCAACTCCTCTGTTCTCGATTTCACCGGCATTGGCGGTCAGGAAGCTGTAACCGGTTGTGAAGGAGACCGGTACATTAATGATCATATCCTTTGAATTGGCTTTGTACAAGGCCACGTCAAGGATAATTCGATTATCCAGGAAGCGGAAGTCCAGACCCAGCTCATTGGAGAAGGTTCGCTCGGGTTTCAGGTCAGCTGACGCCAGTCGGGGGCCACGTGTAAACCCGCGCTGACCACCGAGCGGATAGTCTACCGGTGAGGAGTAGACGTTGCTGAGGCGATAGGGAAGGGCATCCTTTCCAACCTCGGCATAGGAACCCCGGATCTTGCCGTAGGTGAACCATCCCGGCAGGTTGATCAGATCGCTGTAGACCACACTCAGGTTGATTGAGGGGTAAAAGAAAGACCGGTTCTCTTCAGACAGTGTGGAGGTCCAGTCGTTTCTTCCTGTCAGGTTCAGATAGATGATATCGCGCCAGTCGATATTCACATCGGCGTAGACACCCACCAGTCGGCGCTGGAGCAGGCTTTGGTCAATCAGAATATCCTGGGTATTGCTGAAGTGGGTAAACTGCGGGATTTCGAAAATGGACCCGCGTGCACGAACGGTTTCGCGCCGGCGGTCAAAAACGTCATGACCGATACGGCCTTCAAAACCGATGTCATTGGTGATATTTTGACGGAATCGCAGAGACACATTAGAGGTGATGTCCCGGCTGTTGATCCGGTTTTCCTCCCGGAAGCCAAGGCTCCATGTAAATTCATTGGCCAGGCCAAGGGGTCCCGGTTCGATTTCGGTCCGTTCGTCGGAGTAAACGTCAATACCAATCCGGTAATCCAGTGCCAGCCAGTCGGTGATGTCGAGGGAGGTGTTAATGTTTCCGATCATACGGTTGACATTATCCTCGTACGTGTTGGTTTTGGCGTCGAAGATCGGGTTTCTGCCCGTTCCGGTTCCAAGCACGTTGTCGGATTTGTGCCGCCCGTCATCAAAACGCCAGTCGGTCACATCGGCCGAGGTGTTCCAGTAGGCAAGACGTTCCATGAAGTTCACAAAGGGGACCCGGTTTCCGCCGGAGTTTATGAAATTCATGGAGGCACCGACCGTCAGGGGTCCGGTAACGGCCTGGCCGTTCAGGCGGATCGATGTTCGGTTCCAGGTGTTGTTGGGGATAACCCCGCGGTTCCTGGAGTCGGATACGGCGGTGTAGAAGGTGGCGCTTTGGCTGCCACCGGAGATATTCACACTGTTGTTGACACCCAGTCCTTTCTGGAGCGCATTTTCCCAGTTGTTGTAATACTGCATGGGGAACTCTACGTCCACCCCATCCACATTTTGTGTGAAGGTGGGGTTGTCCGCAAACTTTTGCCCCCAGGCCGGCCAGAAGCTGTTGGGATTGAATTCATCCCCAAAACCGGGTCCGTAAACGCTTTGGTACTTGGGCATGTTGATTACATCCTCGAAAGCCACGCTGTGGGAGAAGTTCACCCTTACGTCACCGGCCTGCCCTTTTCGGGTGGTGATGATGATGGCTCCGTTGGAAGCCCGCACGCCGTACAGGGCGGTGGCCGGAGCGCTTCGGAGAACGGTAACACTTTCAATGTCATTGGGGTCCAGGTCTATGGCCCGGTTGGACATACCACGGACGCGTCCGGTGGACTCAATGGTTTCATTGCTGATGGGTACACCGTCCACGACGAATAGCGGCTGGTTGTCGAGAGTTGGATCAAGCGAAGTGAAACCCCGGATGAAGATCTGGGAGCCTTGTCCGGCACCACCGCCTCCGCGGTTGATCTGGACGCCTGCGACTTGTCCCTGGAGGGCGTTCAGCAGGTTATTGGCGCCGGAGCTTACGAGTGCGTCACCGCCCACGTCCTGGAGGGAATAGCCCAGTGCGCGTCTTTCCCGCTCGATACCGAATGCAGTGACAACGACATCATCAAAAAGTGCCACTTCAGGAGCCATCGCTACGTTTATGGTAGAGCGGCCGTCAATGGTGACACGTGTTGAACGATAACCGATATAGCTGAAAATAAACGCTTCATCGGCAGGTCGAACCGTTATGGAATAATCGCCCTCCAGGTCGGTGATCACACCTCGTGTTGTTCCTTCCACGAGAATGCTCACACCAAACAGGGGCTCACCGGTTTCCGCGTCGGTAACCCTGCCGGAAACGGTCAGGTCCTGCGCTTGTGCCAGAGGCACAAACAACAGGAAAGAGACTGCAAACAGTAATTGTTTGATCTTCATATATCTCCTCTTTAGTTGTTTTGGGGTTTTGTGATTGTGTCCGCTGTTGGAAATAATGGGCCGGTCACAAAAAGGCTGCATGACCGGTAGTCATTGGATCTGACGAAAAAAAATACTTCTGGTTATATTACTGCAATAATTTGGAAAAGCGCTTC
>SLHZ01000167.1 GCA_007135895.1 Balneolales bacterium
CCGGATCTTCAAATTCTTCTGCGTTGCAGCTGCTGCCAATGAAGAGTATGAGTTTTTTACCGAAGACGAGCATCAGCCGTATCAGTTCTTTTTCATATCCGGGACGTCGCCGATGGAGGAACTCCCTTGACCCCGATGCGCCGGCACCGGTTTCAGCACCGGCTGAGCCGGTGGACTTTCCGCGGACGTTACCTCCGGATTTTGCACCCTTTGTGCCGGTGGTTTCTCCGGACACAGTGCCCTCAGATATCAATCCGGCGGATTTTCCGGTAGTTTTTCCGGCGGTCGTACCTTCGGACTTTGCAGTAGTCGAGCCTTCCGTTTCCCCGGCAGAGCTTTTTCGTGCGGCATCCCTTTCGCCCGGCCCCAGCTCAGTTTTCTTTCCGGAGTCGTTTCCGGACTGACCGGTTTGAAGAGAGGAGTCCGGCGACATTTTACTGGCTGCCTGACCAGGTGTTGCGGTTCCCCTCATCAAATCGGACCTCTCTCCTGCCGGTCGGTGTCTGGTACGGGAAGCTCTTTTATGCATCTTATTCCGAACGCTTGCAAGCTCAGTCATCAGCGTGCGGTCTCCGATGCGGCTGATGGTGCCAAGTTCATGGATATAATTGGCACGGGATAGTTCGTCTGGAATCACAGCGATCGTCTCCAGTATCTCCAGGATCACTTTCCGGCGTTCAATCGGATCGTCCCAACGGCCCTGTTCTTCGGAGATGCGGATCAGATACCGTAAAAAGTCCAGTGTTTTTTTCTTCCGGTACTCCCCGAATCCTTCGGCCCCGTACTGCCTGATGAAAGAGTCGGGATCTTCTTTCTGAGGCAGCATGAGGATACGCACGCCCATTCCGCCCTGCAGGGCGATGGCAACTCCTCTGACCGCGGCCTGGACTCCTGCGGCGTCGGCATCAAATATCATCAGCAGATCGTTGCCATAGCGTTTCATGACGCGAATCTGACCGCTGGTCAGCGAGGTGCCACTCGTGGATACCACATTGCCGATGCCGGCCTGATGCATGGAGATCACATCGGTGTATCCTTCCACCAGGATAATCTCGCCATTTTTGCGGATTTCGTTCCGGGCTGTCTGGATTCCGTACAGCACTTCACTCTTGTTGTATACCAGGGTCTGGGGCGAGTTGATGTATTTGGGGATACTCTTGCTCTTCGAGAGGGTCCTTCCGCCAAAAGCAATCACTTTCCCTCCCGGGTTGAAAACGGGGAACATCAGCCGGCTTCGAAAAGTATCATAATATCCGGTACCCGAATCCCGTGCCCGGATGAGACCGGATGCCTCGAGGTAGTCTCTGTTGATTCCCGCGTCGGTGGCGGCCGACAGCAAACCGTCATAGCTGTCCGGTGAAAAACCGAGTCCGTATTTCCGGACGATTTTCCAGGGATAGCCGCGTTGTTTGAGGTATTCCCGGGCCGCGTTCGCATCCTCCGATTCGGAGAGCGTCTGGTGGAAGAAAGCCCCGGCAAAACGCAGGGCATGATAGATTCCGTCCTTCAGGTGCTCACGGGGATCATACGGAACATCCTCTCGTTCCGGAATGGTGACATGATAGCGGTCGGCCAGGGTACGGACGGCCTCTTCAAACCCGACACCGTCGATTTTCATGACGAAGTTGAATACATCCCCTCCTTCGCCGCAGCCGAAGCACTTGTATATGCCAAGAGACGGACTCACATTGAACGAGGGGGTTTTCTCATTGTGAAAGGGGCATAATCCTGTAAAGCTGCTGCCTGTTCGGCGCAATTTTACATAGTCGGAAACCACGTCGACGATATCGGCGGCCTGTCTGACCTCCTCTTTTTTTACATCCGGAATCATAGGGATAAATTGCGCTTTTGCCCGATGGTATTCAACCGCGAATTGTGCTCCATATCCCGGCTGGAATGTAACCAACCGGCTCGGTATATTCTCGTGGAAGCTGCCATGCGGTAGAGTACCGGTTGGCCGCAATGAATAATCCCCAAAAAAAACAGCTGACATGAGCGTTCTGGTTGGAAAAGACACACGACTGGTGGTACAGGGTTTTACCGGCAATGAAGGAACCTTTCATTCCGGGCAGATGATTGAATACGGCACCAATGTGATTGGCGGTGTCACTCCCGGCAAGGGTGGAAGCCGGCATCTTGATCGTCCGGTTTTCAACACCGTTGCCGACGCGGTGGATCAGGAAGGGGCCAACACCTCGATCATTTTCGTACCACCTGCTTTTGCAGCCGATGCCATATCCGAGGCAGCAATCAGCGGCATCGGTCTCATTATCTGCATTACGGAGGGGATACCAACACGTGACATGATCACAGCGCGTGAAATCGTACAACGCCACGGTGCGCGCCTTGTCGGTCCCAACTGTCCGGGTATCATCACACCGGGCCAGGCCAAGGTGGGCATCATGCCGGCCATGGTCTTCTCACCCGGTCCGGTTGGTGTTGTTTCGCGCTCCGGAACCCTGACCTATGAGGCGGTGGATCAGCTGACCAAGTGCGGCATGGGGCAGAGTACAGCCATCGGCATCGGTGGCGATCCTGTCATCGGCACCAAGCACCACGATGTGATCCGTCTGTTTCAGGAAGATCCTGAGACAGAAGCCATTGTGCTGATCGGTGAAATCGGCGGAACCGACGAAGAAGAGGCTGCCGAATGGATCCGTGGCCATGTGACGAAGCCGGTTGTTGCCTTCATTGCCGGCAGGACAGCGCCACCGGGCCGCAGGATGGGACACGCCGGGGCGATCGTCTCCGGTGGCAAAGGTACGGCAGAGGATAAAATCAGGGCCCTCCGGGAAGCCGGTGTAACCGTTTGCGAGAGTCCGGCTGTCATCGGTAAAACGGTCCGGGACATACTTGGGGAATCATGAACTTGCAGATATCAGATCACCATTTCGTCGTCACGGGATGCAATTCCGGTTTCGGCATGGCCATCGCTGAGGCGCTTTGCCGGGAAGGAGCCCTTGTAACAGGTATCGGCCGCAGACAGGATCCGCTGGCCCGCCTTCACCACCTTTGGCCCGAACAGTTCACTCCTCTTCAGGGCGATCTTCTCAATCCACAGACCCTCGACCGTCTGGAGGCCATGATTGCCGGCCGGCCGCTGCACGGCCTGGTTCTCAATGCCGGTGGACCGCCGGCCATGAAGGCGCTTGAAACCCGGCCCGACGACTGGGACAAAGCCTACCAGCTGGTTTTTCGCTGGAAGATCGATCTTGTGCTGAGGATGGCACCTGCACTCAGAGACAGCGGTTATGGAAGAATCTTGTTCATTGAAAGCCAGTCGGTCAAACAGCCGCATCCGCTGCTCGTACTGAGCAACTCCATGCGAGCTGCGATCGCAGGATTTGCCAAATCATTATCCGCCGACCTCGCCGCTACCGGTGTGACGGTCAACCTGATCGGACCGGGTCCGCATGACACTCCCGCGATCGAACGTGTCATTGCCTATCGTGCCGAAAAACAGGGCGAATCCATGGATCAAGCCCGTACCGCCATGGAGGCAGCCGTGCCGGTCGGTCGTTTCGGCAAGGCCGAAGAGCTCGCAAGCCTGGCGCTCTGGCTGCTCTCACCCCTGTCGTCATTTGTAACCGGCCAGACCATCAGTCATGACGGAGGGACCATCAGCGGCCTGTTCGGCTGAGATCTAATCGAGAATTCGTCCCATTCGCTTAGTCTGACTGAACCTTCCTTTTGCATGAACTTCTTTTTTGCCGGAATTTTTCTACCTGAACTTGTTTTGTCCGTACTTCCTTTTGCATGTAGTTCTTTTTTGCCTGAACTTCTTTTTTGTCCACACTATCTTTCGCCTGTACTAACTTCTACCTGCACTTATTTTGCGCGTACTTCTTTTTCACCGGTACTTTTTTTCACCGGTACTTTTTTCTGAACCCCGGTATTCTCCAAAACCATGTCCGATATCTGGCATCAGCAAACCCTCAGACTGCGGCCCCGGTCGCGCGGTTTTCATCTTGTGACTGATGAAATCACATCACAACTGGACGCCCTTCCGCAAATAGGAGTCGGTCTGGCCCATATTCACATCCTCCATACCAGTGCCAGTCTTACCATCAATGAAAATGCCGACCCGGATGTAAGGCATGACTTTGAAACCCATTTCACCCGGAATGTACCCGAAGACACCCGGCTGTACCGGCATACGCTCGAGGGCACCGATGACATGACTTCCCACATCAAGGCGTCCCTGCTCGGCAGCTCCATCACTGTTCCGATTCGCAGCGGGCGACTGGCCCTGGGAACCTGGCAGGGCATCTATCTGTGTGAACATCGCAACAGTGGAGGAAGCCGCTCGCTTATCATTACGCTGCACGGGCGGAGTGCATAAATATTTTTTATTTAGATTAAGTCTTAATATATTCATCATACAGGACGGGCGGAGAAAACCAGTCTTTTTAACAACCGGCACTCCTCTGCCGCTCCTCATTACCATTACCGGAGAACGGTACCTCATCACTGGTATCACAGCTTCTTTTAGAAATCATTCATTCTCATGCCCAAGTCCCTGATCGATCTGAAGAAAGAGGAAAAAGGCGTCATCATCTCATTTAATGGCGGTAAAGAGATGAGCAAACGTCTCATGGATATGGGCATTCGCACGGGCAAGACCATATCCAGGGTGAGCTCGCAGATTCTCAGGGGACCCGTTATTCTTTCTATTGACGGCCGGCAAACCGCCGTTGGATGGGGTATGGCTTCCCGGGTCATGGTAGAGCCGGCCCGAAACGGCAGGGGATCCGGTAACTCAGAGTATGTTGACCTGAAATCGGGTGTCTCAAGAGATTCCACTGAATCAAGAGAATCCTTCGAACTTAGAGAATCCGGCGACTCAACAGATTCCGGTAATTCAAGAGATTCCGACGACTCATAAGTCTTGGCCCGATGAGTTCTTCCATGCGCGTTTTACTGATGGGCAACCCGAATGTGGGGAAAAGCGCCGTCTTTTCCAGACTGACTGGTACGCATGTGCTCGCCTCAAACTATCCCGGCACAACGGTTGAATACGTACGGGGGTCGATGAAGCTTGCCGATCAGACGGTTGAGGTTGTCGATGTACCGGGAGCCTATTCCATGGAGCCCTCGAACCGTGCCGAGGAGGTGGCTGTACGCATGCTGGCCGGAGGCGATGTGATCATCAACGTTATTGATGCCGCCAATCTGGAACGCAATCTCTATCTCTCACTTCAGCTTCTCCAGAGCGGCAAACCGATCATCCTGGCGCTGAATATGTGGGATGAAGCGCTTGAACAGGGAATTGCAACCGATACAGCCGCCCTCGAAAAACTATTGGGAGTCCCGGTCGTAACCACCTGCGCCCTGACGGGTGACGGTCTGCCGTTGCTCAAGAACAGAATCGCTGAAGCCCGGCCGGGCCATCTTGCCATACCGCCCGGGCAGGATCTCTGGCAGACCATTTCAACCGTAGTCGGCAAGACTCAGAAAAAACCGGAAAAAGGTCCTGATTTTCGTCAGAGACTGGCTGATCTGACCATACAGCCGATTGCCGGACCGGTGATTGCACTGTTGGTCCTGCTGTTGTCTTTCGCTTTTGTTGCCCTGCTGGGAGACTGGCTGCACGAAGAGGTGATGGCGGAGCTTTTTGAATGGTTGTGGATGCCGGTGGCTGTGCATATCTCCGGCGCTCTGGGCCAGTCAGGATTCATGCATGATCTGCTGATCGGGGGGCTGGTAGACGGGACTATTGATTTTGAACAGTCCTTCGGCCTGATTACAACGGGTCTGTACATACCCCTCGCTTTGGTCATGCCCTTCATTTTCTGTTTTTATCTGGCGCTGAGTCTGCTAGAGGACATTGGCTATCTGCCACGGCTCGGTGTGCTGGTCGACACGATGATGCACCGCATGGGCCTGCATGGCCTGTCCATCGTACCCATGATGCTGGGTATCGGGTGCAATGTTCCGGGCGCCATGGCCGGAAGAGTCTTGGAAACCCGCAAACAGCGTCTGATAACCGCCACACTGCTGGCCATTGCCGTCCCATGCATGGCTCAGCAGGCCATGGTGGTGGGACTCCTGGGTCGTGCCGGTATTGCCGGTCTGGCCATTGTCTACGGCACCCTTTTTATTTTGTGGGTATTGCTCGGAATGATCCTGAACTTCTTCTTCCGGGGTGATACTCCGGAAATGCTCATTGAGATTCCGCCCTACCGCAGGCCATACTGGAAGTCACTGTCGAAGAAAGTCTACATGAGGATGAGCGGTTTTACCCGGAGCGCCCTTCCCTATGTGCTACTGGGGGTCTTCCTGGTGAACATGCTCTATTCGCTCGGTATCATCGCCATTATGAGCCGCATTTTTGAACCGGTCATCTCAGGTCTGTTCGGTCTTCCTGGCGAGGCGGTGGGAGCCCTGGTCATCGGTTTTCTGCGGAAGGATGTGGCCGTTGGCATGCTGGCTCCACTGGGTCTTGATCCGGTTCAGCTCATCGTTGCCAGTGTCGTACTGGTAATCTATTTCCCCTGTGCCGCCACTTTTGTCGTGATGTTCAAAGAACTTGGCCTTCGTGACATGTTCACGGCACTTATGATCATGATCGTGGTGGTGGTGGTGGTGGGTGGCGGGCTGAACGTTTTACTTCGTACTACCGGTTTATTCTGACGCAATGATTACCCTGTTACCATGATTGATCCTGTCCGAAAACCGAATCTTTTTTTTATTTTCGTCCTTGTTTTTATTCTTTGCGGACCTGTTCTGACCGAGGCCCTTGCCCGTAATCTTATTCTGTATTCGGGCCGGAGCAAGGCTCTGGTCCAGCCACTTATCGAGAAGTTCGAACAGGAACATGGCATCCGCGTTCAAGTCCGCTATGGAAGTTCGACCCAGCTGGCCGTTGCCATGCTGGAGGAGGGCCGGCGTACTCCTGCCGATCTTTTCTGGGCTCAGGACGCCGGGGCTCTTGGAGCGGTTCACCGGGGTGACATGTTGGGGCCGTTGCCTCTGGATCTTCTTGAGCTGGTTACCGAACGTTTTCACAATGAGGAAGGAACATGGGTGGCTACCAGTGGCAGGGCACGGGTTTTGGCGTATTCTCCGGCGCGGACGGCTGCGAAGACTTTGCCAGTCTCCGTCTTTATGCTTGCGGACCCGGAATGGAGAGGCCGTGTCGGATGGACTCCCGGTAACGCCTCCTTCCAGTCGTTTCTCACGGCATTGCGTCTGCAGACCGGCGATGATACTGCTCTTGCGTGGCTTGCCGCCATGAGGGAGAACCAGGCTCAAAGCCACATCAACAACAGCAGCCTTCTCCAGGCCATAGCGGCCGGTGAGATCGATCTCGCGCTGACCAATCACTACTACCTGTACCGGTTCCGGGAAGCTGATGCCTCTTTTCCGGTTGAACAGACATGGTTCGAAGCCGGTGATCCCGGCAATATGGTCAATGTGGCCGGTATCGGTGTTCTGCGCACATCCCGCAATCAGGAAAAAGCACTTGCTTTCATCCGTTTTCTTTTGGAGGAACAAAACCAGGAGTGGATCGCCAGGGAGGTTTACGAGTATCCGGTTCTCCCTCTCGCCGAACCGCCGGACGAATCCAGAATCCTCCAGGATATCGAAGCATTGAGTCCGGCTGTGGATCTTGACGCCCTCAGCGATCTGGACCGCACCCTGGCACTGCTGCGGCAGGCCGGGTTGCTTTAACCTGCCTTCGGACACCTTCCGCTTCGTCGCGGCCAGACGAAGGCAACACTCCGGCATTTAAAAAAAGAAACGTCCTATTGCGTCTGCGACATCACATATCTACCGCCCTGCGACTCTTCCGTCGCCCCACACGGAGCTCTGTCCGGTACTTCAACCGGACTTCCAACCGGCTTCCTTCCTGGTACTTCCTGGCACCGGCCGTTATGGTGGGTCTGGCCGTTCTCATACCTCTTGGCTACTTGCTGGTGCGGGCTCTGGAAGCAGACCCGGCTCTCTCGTCCAGTCTTGTTTTCCGTTATCGCAATCTGGAGCTGCTGGGCAACACGCTGCTGCTGGCCTTCGGTACGCTGGTTACCGGTACGTTTATCGCCCTGCCCATGGCCTGGATCACTACACGGACCGATTTTCCCGGCCGCAGGGTGCTTACACTGCTGGGCGTACTGCCCCTGGCCGTGCCAGGTTATGTCATGGCCTATGCCATCCTTGGTTTTACGGGTACTCACGGCACCCTGGCACAGCTGACCGGATGGGAGCTTCCCCGTCTGAGCGGTTTCAGCGGTGCTCTTACGGCCATCAGCCTTTACACCTTCCCCTATTTGTATCTGAATTTCAGA
>SLHZ01000331.1 GCA_007135895.1 Balneolales bacterium
AAATACGGCGAGGCGGATGTCTCACTCCATGCGGAAAAATACGGCGAGGCGGATGTCTCACTCCATTTTGCCGATACCTCCGATACGCTCTGCTACGCCACCCATGAAAACCAGTCGGCCACACAGGCCCTGCTTGCGGAAAAAGCGGATCTTGCGCTTGTCGTGGGAGGTTACAACTCATCCAACACCATGCATCTTGTTGAGCTGCTCGAAGAGCGCTTCCCCACCTACCATATCCGGGATGCGTCTGAAATAATATCCCGTATGGAGATCCGCCATTTCAACCAGTGGAAAAAAGAGATGGTTACGACCCGGAACTGGATTCCCCGGGCTGCCGCTCCCATCACCATTGCCCTTACATCCGGGGCCTCCTGTCCCGATATCCTGGTGGATGAAGTGGTCCTGAAGCTGGCAGCATGGTTCGAAGGGTGCCGCCCGATCGAAGAGGCATTAAAGCCCTTTCAGCAATAACCCGGATTTCCGGATTAACCCGATCTCTGCGAGACCCGGTTTTTATGGTTCGATGATCCGGAACCTTGCCGGGACCGGCTTTCTGCAAGGAGTGATTTTCTGCGAGACCCGGTTTCCCGGATTAACCCGATCTCTGCGAGACCCAAATTTCAGGGTTCGATGACCCGGAACCAGGATACGCGGCGAGGTTGGAACGAACGCAAACGCAGGTCCAGATCCTCGGCCGTGCTGCGGACCACCGGGACCACAAAGCCAACGGTATCACGCGCGACCTCTTCGTAATAGACATAGGCCTCATAGGGCACGATATCCTGGGCTTCGCTGTAATATTCAATGGGGACATCATACCGGACCGTGATGACCGATGGGTTGAAACGGAGCTCCGTTCCGGCCGGTACGTTGCGTGCCCGCACATAGATGCGTATTTCTCCCTCGGTATACTCCGTCACGTCGAACGAGAGGTTGACCTCCCGAAAATCTCTTTCCAGCAGCGGATTGATATCCGCCAGTCGAACCGATCGCTCCACGCGGTCCTGAACATTGCGCAGCATCAGAATATCGGTCGGCCATCGTGTCAGGGTATCGACCAGGGACATGGCCCCTGTTACCGTCACACTGTCGGGGCGAACCGTCACCGGCCGCTTCAGTTCATACTGTGACTTGAACCGCACATCCAGGACCGGCTCAACCGGGACTTTTCTGGTTATCCTGGGCTCCATGACCACTTGCAGAACGGGGGGTTGAACTTTCTGTACGGTCAGATCGGCAAAGTTGGCAAGGTGGTCCTGGATGATCTCGGCAACGGGCACGGTGCCCTCTCCGTAGTCAATGGTGATTTCAGGAGGATTTCGATAGAGGTTGAGCAGGCTCCATCCTTCTCCGCTTACACCAACGCGGGCATGGCCGGGTGGCTGACGGGCGAAAGCCATATCGTCACTGTATCCGGTAATCTTGAGGGGGACATTCAAGGTGATATGGTATTCACGTCCCAGATTGACCATCAGCCACAGGGAGAGGGCGATCAGGTAGCCGATTAGAAAAACGATCAGGATTTCACCTTTCCGGATATAGGTCGTCTCCCTGTCCGACAAACCGAACAGGCGCTTTCTCCATTTGCCTGAAAAAAAGCCTGAAAAAAAGGATAAACCTGACACGAGTGGTGATAACCTGTTGGATGATAATACGGGGCCCGTTGTTTCCCGAGACCGCTGCTTTTTCGGATTCTCTGCGGGTTCCCATGTTCTTCCGGCAAAAATACGCAAAAAAAATTCAAATGATCAGGATTTGACAACAATTTCCCGTATCACCTGTTCTTTTACTTCCTTATTCAGTTTTGCGGCCATTTGATGACGCTGCATGTGTATCTCGTGGCGCCATGAGGGATCGGAAACATGCATGATGAGCCGATCTCCTTTGAAGTGGATTTCCCTGACCTGCTGCCGGATCCGCTCACCGATGATACGAGGCCAAATGGAAAGCACCACACCCCGCTTCAGCGCTTTTTTTTCCGGGTGATTACTCAGGTAGTCATCCAGCAAATCACTCAGTTTATGCGGTTTTCTTTGTCTGGGCGTCATGGAAGAGACAGCTCGTAATGTATGTGAGGGGGATACGGCAGACTCAGTTCGGGTCGTCAATCCGGTCGACTTTTACCCGACCTTCATCTACCCGGAATGAAGCGATGCGATGGTTTTTGCCAGCCGTAAAGCCGGTCAGTTTATCGGGATGTGCCGCCGTGACGAATGATTGTCCGGGATGCTGGGCAAGCATGGTCATCACCACATTGGTTCGTTGCGGGTCCAGGTCGCCAAAGACATCATCAAGCAGAAATACGGGCCGGTCATCCAGTCGTTCACTGTAATAATAGAGCTGTGCCATCTTAAGTGCCAGTGCAAAGATACGATGCTGGCCCTGGGATCCAAACTTTCTGAGTTCCATGTCATTGAGCCGGAAAACAAGATCATCGCGATGGGGTCCGGCGGTGGTCACCATGCGCTCGGCCTCACGGGGCGCGCGTTCCCGGAGCAACTCAAAAAAGGCCTGTTTCATCTCGGGGGGCTCCAGGCAGGGATCACAAAAAGTGCGATAGGTCACAAAGGGAATCAGCTCGGTTCCGGCCAGTTCTCCGTGCGCTTTTTCCAGGCACTTCTGAAACGAGCGGATAACGGCACTTCGGCGGTGGGTTATGCGTGTTCCGGTTTCCACAAGCTGCACGTCCCAGGGCTCCAGTACATGGGGGAGTCGATCGGGACGATCATGCCAGTCGGAAAGCACCCGGTTGCGCTGGCGCACGATCTTACGATAGCGTATGAGGTCCTCAAGATAGCTGGCCGAGGTCTGTGCAATCATGGCATCCAGGAAAGCGCGTCTCTCAGCGGGCCCCTCGCCGGTCAGTTTCCGGTCGGCCGGTGACACCAGCACCACCGGAACCAGTCCGATCAGGTCGGCATGCCGTGTCAGAGGACTGCGGTTGACCCACAGTTTCTTCCCTTCTCCCCGTTCAAACGAGCACGAAATCTCGAAGTCCCGGCGCAGTGATCCGTCGAAGATACCCCGGATGAGGAACGAGCGTTCGCCCTGCATGACCACATACTGATCGGAACTGCTCGCAAAACTCCGCCCCATGCACAAATAGTGGATGGCATCGAGCAGATTGGTCTTGCCGGCGCCGTTGGGTCCCGTAATCAGGTTTATGTGCTCTCCCCATTGCACCTCCGTCATGGAATGATTCCGGAAATGCGAAAGAAGCAGGGAGCGGTTTATCATGGGAATGTGGTGGGCCGGGACAATTTAGCCGTCATTCCCGGCGGCACTGTCCGGCGGCGGACCGCCGTTCAAATCCTGACTCCCGGATTCCGAGCCAGCCCCGGCATAGTCCTCCTCTTCGCCGTTGCCGGTTTCCTGTCGCGGTTGCGCTTCGTTGACCAGGATGGTTCGATCCAGGAATACGGTGTTATTGAGTTTTTCGATAGCTTGCCTGGCGTCATCATCAAGGGCCATTTCGACAAAGCCGAATCCACGCGAACGCCGGGTTTTTTTATCCCGGACAATAAATGCGTTATTCACTTCACCGAAGTTTTCAAACAGCTCCCTGAGATCTTTTCTTGTGGTTTTCCAGGCCAGGTTGCCTACATAGATATTCATGGTTTCAGAGACGGTGAGGCAGGAACGAAGCCCGCACAAACGATGAGCTTCCTTCCCGGTTCAGTATAATTCCGTTTTATATGAAATAAAATGTAGTGGTATGAAATACCGGCAGCGGGCAGAATGTTCAGCGATCAGACATGAAACGCGTCACGTCCCGGATAGACGGCACTTTCACCCAATTGCTCTTCGATACGCAGCAACTGGTTGTACTTGGCGAGCCGGTCGGTACGGCTCATGGAACCGGTTTTGATCTGGCCGGCATTGGTTGCCACGGCGAGATCGGCGATGGTGGTATCCTCGGTTTCCCCTGAGCGATGTGATATGACCGCAGTGTAGGAGTTCTTATGAGCCAGTTCGATCGTATCGAGCGTCTCGGTAAGTGTTCCGATCTGGTTCACTTTGATGAGAATGGAGTTGGCCACTCCGCCTTCAATACCTTTGGCAAGGCGACGCGAGTTGGTCACGAACAGATCGTCTCCCACAAGCTGCACCTTCTCACCGATGGCGTCGGTCAGTTTTTTCCAGGCATCCCAGTCATTTTCGTCCATGGCATCTTCCATAGAGATAATGGGGTATCTCGCGGCCCAGTCGGCCCAGAAGGCGACCATTTCGTCGGGCGACTTCTTCGAGCCGTCGCTCCAGCGAAACTCATAGAGTCCGGTTTCGGCGTTGTAAAATTCCGAGGCGGCGGGATCCAGGGCAAGCAGGATTTCTTCACCCGGAGTATACCCGGCCTTTTCAACAGCCTGAAGAATTACTTCAATGGCTTCCTCGTTGCTTTTCAGATTGGGTGCGAATCCTCCTTCATCACCCACCGTTGTAGCATAACCCTTTTCGGAGAGAACCTTTTTCAGGTGGTGGAAGATTTCGGCTCCCATCCTCAGCGCTCCCGAAAACGACTCGGCTCCGCAGGGCATGATCATGAACTCCTGAAAATCCACATTGTTATCGGCATGGGAACCGCCGTTGATGATATTCATCATGGGTACGGGCAGCACTTTGGCGTTCACCCCGCCCACATAGCGCCAGAAAGGGATATTCAACGCGTTGGATGCCGCATCGGCGACAGCCAGGGATACACCCAGCATGGCATTCGCACCCAGGCTTGACTTGTTTTCCGTACCGTCAAGTTCCAGCAGGATCTGATCCAGATCCACCTGATTGAACACATTGTAGCCGATGAGTTCATCCGCAATGGTCTCATTTACGTTTTCAACGGCTTTGAGGACTCCCTTGCCCATAAAAGCATCACCGCCGTCGCGCAATTCAACCGCTTCATGTTCACCGGTGGAGGCGCCTGACGGCACGGCCGCCCGGCCCATGGTGCCGTCTTCGAGAACAACATCGACTTCAATGGTAGGATTGCCCCGGGAATCAAAAATCTGACGGGCAATAAGGTCTTCAATAATAGCCATGATAAGTGAGGGTTATTGATGGAAATTTCTGTTTCGGCTTGATTCCTGAAAGGTACCGTTTTTTTTCCTAAATTGGAAAAGACAACACAAAGGATATCCGGATGAAAAGAACCTATCTTTTTGATATTGACGGCACACTGCTAACCATAAAAAACCTCGCCAACCGGCGCATTATTTCCGGGGTTCTCCAGCATTTCGGACTGACGCAGCATAACATCGCCGGGCTGGATTTTGCCGGCAGGACCGACCGGTGCATATTCAGCAGTCTGCTGGGCCATTCCGGCGAAGAACAGTTTCAGCTTGTCAAAGAGGTCTATCTCAGGGAACTCGGGCGTCAGCTGAAGAAAAAGGACATCCATGTTTTTGATGGCGTGATGCGCGCCCTCACCCATCTGGAATCCAAAAAGGCATTGACCGGGCTGCTGACCGGCAACTTTGAGAAAGCCGCGCGGATCAAGCTGTCGCAGATGAATCTGGACCACTACTTTGCTTTCGGGGCGTTTGGTGATGATCATGCGGACCGCAACGATTTGCCGCATATCGCTTTTCAGCAGATAGCCGAACGCTCGGGTGGCCGGTTCAAACCCTCCGATGTGGTCATCATCGGCGATACGCCCCGCGACATTGAGGCGGCGCACTCCTTTGGCGCCATTTCCGTGGCGGTCTGCACCGGGTCATTCGGACGCAAACAGCTGGAAGCGCACAAGCCCGACGTCATACTCTCTTCTCTGGATGAATTTCCCGAATGGGATCGCGCAGCCTGATCGTTACTCCTCTGTCATCCCGTTCCTCCTCTGCCCATCCCGCTCCTGCTCTGTCATCCCGTTCCTGCTCTGTCATCCCGACAAAAACGGTCTTTCTACCACATGGAGCCAAAGATGAAGGTGATATGCGGGGTTCCGAAGAAGTACTGTTTCCCCGCAGCCGGCAGAATGGCCCCTTCCGGCTGCCGCGTCACATCCCTCGTGTTCACAAAATCAATAACATCAAAAATACGGCGGTCGGGCCGGTTGGGTTCCATGACCTGAATTCCTCCGGGATAATACTGGAACTTGTAGCCGACACGAATCGATTGTATCGAGCCGAAGTCCCCTCCGAGGTCGGCACCAATACTCAGTTCACCGGCGGCACCCAGGATAAACGTACCATCACCCCAGCCCTGAAACGGGTCAAAGTGCTCCTGGGTCGGAAAATCGAAGCCCTGAATGCGAAAACCGGTCCCCAGATCATTGAAATAGGGGTAGACGAAAGCGGGGGAGATACCACCGGAAGCCATGACCTGCAGGCGGAAGTTATCGGAAAGCGTCTCAGGGAAGATCCTGTGGCTCAGGCCGGCCTGGACGGGAAAAGCAAGAACACGGTTATATTTATTGGGAATGACGGTATATCCCCAGAAGTTTTGGAAAGTCTGTTCGCTTTCATCACGCAGGGTATTGATCTGAAAATCCAGCCTTGCCGTGGTCAAACGAGAGATGATGCGCTGATATTCCGCTCCGACGGCGAAACCGAAATTATTGAGCTGAAGCTTGAATCCAACGCCATTCCTAAAATCCAGGTCGAGGTGGGTCAGCGGTTTTTCACGCTCTGCGAAATCCGGTTCCACCCGCTCCTGGGACAGGCTGGTTCTTCCTGCCGGTATCAGCAAGGCCAGCAGTAAAAGTACGATTGTTTTTCTCCGGCTCATCATTATCAATGTTTCTGGCGGTAAGTATCCTAACAATGAAATAAAACAAAAAAATCCCGCTTGCGATTCATAAAAACTATTTTATTTTCATAGTGCGTTAAGGTACCAAATGTATTACCCGGTCAGGGCATTATCAAATCAAGGCATTATTCTTGTAATGCAGGCTTATATAATGCGCTTTTCAAACGAGGTTTTACTGCAACATAACGTTTCAGCAAGAATAACGCTATTCCGGTTGAGATGGTATTAACAATAGCAACGAACAAAAAGCATGGCTACAATTTCCAAGCTTGAGGTATACGGGCCCAAACCGGCTCTTCAGCTTCTGGCTAAAACAATGATTAGCGATACCCCTCAGATTCACACGTACAAAAGGGTTATCAATACAGACGAGCAGCTCCATGTACTTCTTTATGAGGACCAACAAACGGCCGTTCAGACCTCACGCTGTGTGGTCTGCATCATATCGGAGGAAAACAGGCATATAAATCTTGAGATCGCCGATATCGGCAAGCAGAGCGGCTTCCGCAGCTCCTCCTCCGTCAACGAGGAACCTGTTTTTGATCAAATCATGGAGTTCATACTCGACTTTGGCAAGCAGCACGGTCTGACCATTCAGAAAAAGCAGGTGTGAAGGATCCGGAACGGCGAAAAGACGACTGGACGGTGGCGGCCATGCTCGAATGGGCCACGTCGTATTTCCGGGAAAAGGGGGTCAAATCGCCGCGTTTAAGCATAGAATGGCTTCTTTCGGACGTTCTGGGGCTCAAAAGACTGGATCTGTACCTGAACCATGACCGACCGCTTGCGCGGGAAGAGCGGGACAGGTTGCGGCCTTTGGTGGTACGCCGGGCGGCCGGTGAGCCGTTGCAGTACATCACGGGCTACACGGATTTCCACCATCTTCGCATACGGGTCAGCCCCGATGTACTGATCCCCAGGCCGGAGACGGAGCAACTTGTTGAACTCGTGCTCGAAGAACACGACAGCAAGCCCCGGTCCGTACTTGATATCGGGACCGGCTCGGGTTGCATTGCCCTTGCCCTGAAGAAAGCCCGGCCTGAGTGGACGCTGCATGCCCTTGACCGCTGCGGAAAAGCCCTGGACGTCGCCCGGTCCAATGCGCGCGAAAACGGCCTGGAGGTTATTTTTCACCACGGTCCGTTTCAAACCTTCCAACCCGGCGAAAAGCCGGGCATCATTGTCTCCAATCCTCCATACATCACCCCGGAGGAAAAAGAGAGTCTGGACCACGAAGTGGCCGCCTACGAACCGGGCGCGGCCTTGTTCACCGACAATATTTCGCATCTTTACGATCAGCTCTTCCTTTTTTGCCGGGATTATGGGGCTCCCGGCGGGTCATGCTATTTCGAAATCAATGAGTCCTTTGGAGATGCGCTTTTAAAAACCGCGCGACACCATTCGCTTACCCTTTCTTTAGAAAAAGACTACTCCGGCAAGGACCGGTTTCTCAAAGGAAAATTTTAGGAAAGAGGACATAACATGTTGGACAAAAAAAGGTTCCTCCTCCTGAAACCCCATCCTCCGGCCAAACC
>SLHZ01000357.1 GCA_007135895.1 Balneolales bacterium
AAGGAGGCAAAAAAGAAACAGCATGTCATCGTACTCAAAGAGCTCCGGTTCCGGCCACAAACCGATGACCATGATTATGAGTTCAAAAAACGACATGCCGAAGGCTTTCTGAAAGATGGAAATAAAGTCAAGGCCACGGTGCAGTTCCGCGGAAGAGATATCATCTACAGCAACCAGGGCAAAGTGTTGCTGGATCGCCTGGCAGAAGATCTCGAAGAACTCGGGAAAATTGAAACACCCGCCAAGCTCGAAGGAAAGCGCATGTCCATGGTCCTGACACCCCTCAAAGGACCCGGTTCCTCCTGACGAACCGGTCACCGGAACAGCAAACCGGCACGGAATGAGATACTCCGGCCAGGGCCTGGACCCCTCTTTTCTTCTCTTTTTTGGATACGTGCCGGAAAGAGGCTCTTCTGATCTGTGCCGTTGAAATACTGGCACTTGAAGATAGTCCGCTTTTTTACTATTATTGGATCTTGTAATTTTTTAACCAATTGATAGGGTTGTCATGCCTAAAATGAAAACCGTGAGCGGTGCAAAAAAACGTCTGAAACTTACCGGAACCGGTAAAATCAAACGGAAAAAAGCATACGCAAGTCATATCCTTACAAAGAAAACACCAAAGAGAAAAAGGCACCTGAGAACCGCTACCCTGGTTGATCCCAGCGATCAGCCCCGTATGCAAAAACTCATCCCTTATTCCTGATAACAGAACTACTAACTTACTGAAAAAATGCCACGATCTTCCAATAATGTGGCTTCCCGTCGCCGTCGCAAAAAGATACTCAATCAAGCGAAAGGTTACTGGGGTGCGAGAAGCAAGGTCTATACCGTCGCTAAAAATGCGGTGGACAAAGCTCAGTTGTACCAGTACCGCGACAGGAGAGTCCGCAAAAGAGAATTCAGAAAACTCTGGATCATTCGAATTAACGCCGCTGCCCGCCTCAACAACATCAGCTACTCCAAGCTGATGGGTCACATGAAAGCCAAGGGAATGGAAATCAACCGCAAGGTGCTGGCCGACCTCGCCGTACATGATCCCCGGGCCTTCACCGCCATCGTTGAAGCCGCCCGGCAAAAATCATAGTTTTTTTACTATGTCGGAACCGGCAGTATCAAACCTGATGCTGCCGGTTTTTTTTATCCCTTTTGACATTATCTCATTTGACTTTATCTCACCGGGCGGTCTTTTCCATTATTTTACTTTGACTCTCCCTAACCGGCAGACCGGTTTTTATCAACCCAATCCCTGCATGTAATCAAGCGACAAAACCATGTCCCCCGTACCCGATATCGAATCCGTAAAAAAAGAGATTTCCACGGCAATACTCGATTCTCCGGAAGCTCTTGAATCGTTCCGGCTCAAATACCTCTCCCGCAAAGGAATCATTACCGAAATGCTGGCCGGTATCGGCAAGGCAGAACCGGGCGACCGCGCCAGGCTTGGCAAAGAACTCAATGCGTTAAAAAAAACAGCTGACAGCATATTCAAGAACGCCCAAAAAGAGCTGGCCTCCTCTTTGGGAAAACAGATCCGCGCCACGGATGACCCCACATTGCCTCCTCCTCCCTTTCCCGCCGGTTCGCTGCACCCTCTCTCCCGGACCCTCGACGAGATAAAGTCCATCTTCTTCCAAATGGGCTTTACAGTGGCCGACGGCCCCGAACTCGAAGATGATTTCCACAACTTCACGGCTCTGAACTTCCCCGCCGAACACCCCGCCCGTGATATGCAGGATACCTTCTTCGTCCGGAAAAACGAACACCGACCCGAAGAGGACCTGGTACTCCGGACCCACACCTCGCCGGTACAGATCCGGCTCATGAAGCAGCAGCAACCGCCTCTGAGAGCTATCATGCCTGGCAGAGTGTACCGCAATGAGTCCATTACCGCAAAATCCTACTGTCTTTTTCACCAGGTAGAAGGTCTCTACGTGGACCGCCATGTAAGTCTGGCCGATCTTAAACACACGCTTATCACCTTTGCCGGTCACCTTTTCGGCAGTGACCTCAAATACCGTATCCGTCCTTCTTTTTTTCCCTTCACCGAGCCCAGTCTTGAGATGGATATCTGGTGGCAGACCGGCAACCGGTCAGGACAGTGGATGGAGATTCTGGGTGCCGGGATGGTTCATCCCAATGTCCTGAAATCCGTTGAGATAGATCCTGAGACATGGACAGGTTATGCCTTCGGCATGGGTGTAGAACGGATTACCATGTCACGCTACGAAATAGATGATATCCGCCTCCTCTACGATAACGATCTGAGATTCCTCGATCAATTCCCCTGATCAAGACCCTTCCAAAACTGACTCTAACCCCCTGTTTCCTAACTCCCCGCTTATCCCATGAAAATTTCCTGGAACTGGCTCTCCCGCTACCTCACCCAAATACCGGATCCGGAGAAAACCGCTGAAATCCTGACCCTCGCCGGACTTGAAGTTGAAGAGATATCTGAAACCGGACCCGTGCTGGACGGTATCGTCGTAGGCGAAGTACTTGACGTCAGACCCCACCCCAACGCCGACAAACTGGTACTCTGCCAGGTTAATAACGGAGAAGCGGAACCGGTCCAGATTGTCTGTGGAGCCCCCAATGTAGCCACCGGACAAAAAGTCCCGGTCGCCCTGCCCGGCAGTGTACTGCCGATGACACTGCCTGACGGATCACCCTTTGCCATACGAAAAGCAAAAATACGGGGGGAACTCTCATCAGGAATGATTTGCGCCGAAGATGAACTCGGACTCGGTGACGACCACAGCGGAATCATGGTTCTGGAGCCCCATCATAAACCCGGAACACCGCTGGCCACCGCCACAGGTGTCCGGGGCGACACCGTCTTTGAAATCGGCCTGACCCCCAACCGTCCCGATGCCACCTGCCATCTGGGCGTAGCCCGGGATCTGGCTGCCGTCACCGGTGCCGGTTTGCTGAAGCCATTTGATGGGCTGCCGGACATCACCGGAAAACTCCCTGCCGGCACCATCCGCATTACCGACACCGACAAATGCCATCGCTATGCCGGCATTCTCATTCAGGGTATCACTGTCGGTGAGTCTCCGGATTGGCTCAGACAGCTCCTGCTGAGTATAGGCCTGCGTCCCATCAATAATGTCGTTGATATCACCAATTTTGTACTTCACGAACTTGGACAGCCACTGCATGCCTTTGATTACGACCTGCTGGCCGATGGCCGCATCGACGTGAAGTCGTTCCCGGAAACGGTGGCATTTACAACACTCGACGAAGAGGAACGAAAGGTTCCGCCTGGTTCACTTTTTATTTGTGACGGAGAAAAGCCGGTCGCACTGGCTGGCATCATGGGCGGACTCAACTCCGAGATAGCCGCTCACACCACAAATCTGCTCATAGAGTCTGCCTGGTTTGAACCGGCCGGTATTCGGCGCACGGCCAAATCACTGGCTATGCAGACGGACTCGTCCTATCGTTTTGAACGCGGAGTGGACCCGGACATCACGGCCAAAGCGGCCCTGCGGTGCGCTTCTCTCATACTGGAACATTGCGGAGGCAAGACGACCGGCATGGCAGATATCCACCCCGTAACCACCCAACCGGCTACCATTCCCTTGCGCCATGAACGCCTGAACAGCATACTCGGTGTTGCTCTGGAAGAAGACAAGATCACAGGGATACTCAACCGGCTTGAAATTACCACAACGCCGGAACCGCAAAGCCGTCCCGGCGCCCGCATGGCGGTCTGGAACTGCCAGATCCCTACTTTCCGTCCCGATATCACCGGGGAAATTGACCTCATTGAAGAGGTGGCGCGTATTTTCGACTACAATAAAATCCCCGATCCTGCTCACATTACCATGGCCAACCCCCGGCCCATCCCCTTTGAAGAACGATTCCGTGAGCAGGTCCGACGTGCTGCCGCCGGAGCCGGTCTCAATGAGATTTACACGAACAGCCTGCTTCCGGAAACATGGCTCGAGGAACTGGGTGGCAAAGACCGGGTAGTACAAACCATGAACCCCATTACCAGGGACCAGTCGCTGCTGCGCACCCAACTCCTTTTTGGTTTTCTCAAATCTGCGGCCTGGAATTTCAACCGCGGAGCATCGGGTGTTGCTTTTTTTGAAATAGGAAATATTTTTCGGAAAGAGCGGGATGGCGGCACCTGGATTCCCGGTATCCACGAATCCACACATCTGCATATCGGCTTGGCGGGGACTCCCCATTCCGGCCACTGGAAATCTCCGGTCCGCCCATACGATTTCTTTGATCTCAAGGCAAGAGTTGAGTCCATCCTGCGACAAATCGGACTTCATGATTTGCTGCATTGGCAGCAGGACGGCGATCAGCTCCATCTGATCACCACAGACAAAAAGTTTGCCGGAACCTTGTTCATGGTGAGCAGGAAGTGGAAAGAGCGTATGGATATCGAACCGGATGCCTGTTCTGCCGAACTGGATCTCAGGGTTCTGGAAGAACAGGCCAGGCAGCGCCGCGACAAAGCATACCGCCCCGTTTCCCGATTCCCCGCTTTTGAATTTGACCTGGCTCTGGTCGTCGAAAAAAAAGTTCCTGCCGGAGATCTTTTGAAAAGCATGCATATTTCAGCAGGCAGCACCCTCAGATCTGTTGATGTCTTTGATGTCTTTGAAGGGGGTTCATTAAAAAAACATCAAAAAAGTATTGCTTTTCGTCTTCTGTTTCAGGATAATAAAAAAACCCTGACCATCAGGGATGTAGAACCCGTGATCCATCGCATCCTCCGGGACCTTGGTGATGGTTTCGGTGCAGAGCTCCGATCCTGATATTTCTGCCGGCAGCAGGAAAACCTGACGGAAAAGCATCACGATCTACTCATATAGATACGGCTTGACAAGGTACCACATTGTGCCATGGAGCGATTTGTGCCATGGAATCATACAGACAACCGACGGCGTGACATACAAAGAAGAGTCTTATTACAAAGAATACCGCATCCTGCTAAACAGAGTTGCCAGAGCAGCCGATGAACTCAAATCCGAGAACGAAAAGCTGCTCAGGGAGAATACCTCTCTCTCTAAAGAATTGCGGGAAGTCCGTGCACTCGCTGCCGAACTGAGCAAAGAAGCCGAGCGCCTTCGATCCGAACTGGAACAGCGGCCGGAGACACAGACAAATTCTCTTTTTGAGGAACTGTCCGATACGGAAAGAATTGCACTGAAACAGGAAATCGGTGATCTCATCGGACGCATAGACAAACATCTCTCAGCATGAATTGTCCATGACCGTTGACCTGACACACAGGGGCATGATTATAATCGTCATGGACACTCCATCTGACCGCTTGAGTACAAAAGTATAAACTCATGAAATCGATTAAAGTAACCATCCTCGGCAAGCAATACCCCCTCAAAGTCAACGATGAAGACGAAGAGATGATGCAGGAGATCGCCCGATATGTGGACAAGCGATTTCAGGAGTTTCGGAAAGCATTCATCAATCAGGCAGAACCCACCATCATGGTTCTGGCCAGCCTGAGCATCGCCGAAGAACTGTTTTTGAACAACGGAGGATCCGCCCCCGATCCGCAAGTCAGCCCCAAAGCCATTTTCTCTGAAATTAATACGTCGATTCGCCAGATTTTGGATGACATTGAGCATAATAATAGCGATATTTAATCAGAGGATTTTTATTCCCTGAAATAACGCTTTTGAGGCAGGATTAACATAAACAAGCACAACACTCAAATAAAGGGCGTTCGACTTCGTCCGGCAATGCCAGGCCTCATGTCATCCCGGTGAATAGTGGAAGGCAGAACCGGTTCGGGAGGATGCCCGCACTGTCTATGACGGTAGCTTGATTTGTGCCTGCTTCATTAGCGTTTTTTATTCCCGTCCATGTCCAACCAGGTCAAGTTACTCTTTATAGGTGATATTATCGGTGCGCCGGGTCTGGCGCTTCTGGAAACCCTCCTGCCCTCCCTGATATCCCGCCATAAACCGGATTTCGTCATCGCCAATGCCGAAAACTCCCATGAAGGCATGGGTACCAACGAAGCGATTGTCCGAAATCTTTACCGCCTCGGTATTCATGTGCTTACCGGCGGAAACCACAGCTTCGCGAAGTGGAAAATCTACCCCTACATGAAAACCGATCCCCGGTTGCTACGTCCCATGAATTATCCGAAAGGAGCTCATGGCTTCGGATACGGCATCTATGATATACCGGGTACCACTCACCGGATCGGCGTGGTCAACCTGCAAGGCCGCACTTTCATGCAGCCAATTGATGATCCTTTTCGCTGTGCCGACCGTGTCATAGAAAAGATCAAAGAAGAAACCCCGATGATTTTCATTGACTTCCATGCCGAGGCCACTGCCGAAAAAATGGCTTTTGCCTGGCACGTGGACGGCCGCGCCTCGGTTGTCGCCGGAACCCATACGCATATTCCCACCGCCGATGCCCGCATACTGCCAAAAGGACTGGGCTATATCACCGATGTGGGGATGACCGGACCTTATCACTCCGTTATTGGAATGGACAAAGAGACAGCCATCAAACGGTTCCTCATTCAAACACCGCACAAGTACAAAACCGCCAACGGTGATAACCGGATTTGCGCGCTTGTGGCCGATCTTGATACCGATACCGGAAGCTGCAAGACTATTGAACCCGTTATCTACCCCGCATTTTCCAGCCAGCAAACATCGTGACAACCAAGGAAATCCTGATTCGGGCCAGCGGCATCCAAAAATCCTACCTGGGCAAGTCAGAACCTGTCCATGTACTCCGGGATACCGCAATCACCATTCACAAAAACGAATTTGCCACAATATCGGGAGCCAGCGGCTCCGGCAAAAGCACCCTTCTTCACATCCTCGGCGGACTCGACCGGCCTGACAGCGGAAGCATCCGCTTCAGGGACACGGAGCTCTCGCAAATGGACGAGCAAACACTGGCCCGGTTCCGGAATCGTAACATCGGCTTTGTCTTTCAGTTTCATCATCTGCTTCCTGAATTCACAGCTCTTGAGAATGTCTTCATGCCCGGCCTTATCGCCGGGAAAAAAATGAAGGAATTGCAAGAAAGAGCCGCCTATTTGCTCAAGGAAACGGGTCTGGAAAAAAGAATGGACCATAGACCCTCCGAGCTCTCCGGTGGTGAACAGCAGCGCGTAGCCGTTGCCAGAGCCCTCATGAATCAGCCCGAGATTATCATGGCCGATGAACCTACCGGCAACCTGGATGAAAAAAACACGGAAAAACTACTGGCACTGCTGCTCAATCTCGTAGAAATAGAACATACCGCCATCGTGCTTATCACACATGATCAGCGAATCGCCCGGCTGAGCCCGGTCGTATACGAGCTCAGGAACGGACAGCTGAATGCGGCGGTCCGTGAAGCATGATCCGGTTTTGGCTTATGAAACATTCATGATCAATGTTTCGGACACACAGGAGCATGATTATTTTCATGAAGGCTCCATCTGACATTATGAATTTAAGTTTTTGAACAGATGAAAAAACAGTGATATATTTGACAGACTGTGGTTGTTTTGGAACCATATGCCTTGTAACGGCTCCAGGATGATCCATGCATGAAAAAAAGCGGTTGTTGCGTAATCACCACAGCGTACCCGATAACATGCCGTAACCGCGAAGACAATCGATACATCTATAACTCTTTCTCTATATACCAGGCTTTCATTTCCCCATGGCAAAACGACTATCAAAAGAACAGCTTGAAACCGACCCCCTCCTTACCAGTTACTACATTTTTGTCAGCTTCATCAAAAGGAACCTGGCCGCTGTCGTTACCTCTTCCCTTGCAGTTCTGATCCTTATCGGAGGCGGCATCGGATATTATCTCTACAGCCAGGCCCAGGAAGAAACCGCGCAGATCCTGTTAGCCGATGCTGAAAAGGCGTTCCAGCAGGGAGAATATGAAATCGCGCTCTGGGGGGATGATGTACGCATGACCGCCGGTTTCATTGACATCATCAACAACTACAGCCGAACCCGCGCAGGCAACCTCGCCCGTTATTATGCCGCTGTCTCGGAAGCCGAACAAAACGCCTACGAGGAAGCGCTCATCCACATGAGTCGGTTTGATCCTCCAAAAGGAATCCTTGGGGTTGGACCCATCTCTTTTCATGCGGTCCTGCTGACCAACGTGGGAGAATTTGATGCAGCAGCCCGAATGTACATCAAGGCCGCCGAGTGGGATCGCAATGAAGCCA
>SLHZ01000338.1 GCA_007135895.1 Balneolales bacterium
CATGGTCCTGGGCAGACGTTTTTGCAGCCGGACATTCGAGCTGGAACACTTTCCTTACTTGCTTGGAACAGGACTGGTCATCCCGGCCATACTGCTTTCACTTGCAACCGAACGCCTGAGCACCACTTCCGGTACGCTGATTTTCTTCATGGCCATCATATCGGCTGCAATGGCAGGTGCCTACATGGGGATTCTCAGCGGTCGCCGCAAACGTGAAAAACTGATCCGGAAAGCGCTGGAGTCGGATACCGGTCCTGCTGAAAAATAAGTTCCGGAAAATACGGATCCGACGTGCATACGTCTTCTCCGGCTTGCTCACCAGTTGCGCGTTATGTGTACTTCTTTCCGATTTGAATACCTCCTGTCCGGTTTGCCCACCAGTCGCGCGTTAGGTGTGTTTCTTTTATGTTTCTTTCCGGTTTGAGCACCTTTTTCCGATTTCTGTGGAACTCTTCATTGTTTCTGGTATTTTATATGCCGTTGACGATATGCCGTTGACAAAAAAGAATTGTCCTGATACACAACCTGGCGGTTGACAGGCTCTTTGACGATTTGATATTTCACCCACTATAAATAAAACCCGATTTTCATGAGTGAAGCATCCGGTACCACAGCCCTCTTTACCAATGATGCCATTGTCCTCGGTATTCTCACAGCCATACTGGCGGCAATCTTCATAACGCAGCGAAGTGAAAAACCCTTCTTTAAAAAGTTTTACACCTTCGTTCCCTCGCTTCTGCTTTGTTATTTTATTCCCTCTATCCTGAATACCCTGGGTGTCATTGACGGGCAGGCATCCAACCTCTATTTTGTAGCCTCCCGCTACCTTCTTCCCACAAGCCTGGTCCTGCTCACTCTCAGCATTGACCTCAAAGGCATAATGCAACTGGGGCCCAAAGCACTGATCATGTTTCTTTCGGGCACACTCGGCATAGTACTGGGAGGACCCCTGGCCATACTTATTGTGTCAACTTTTGCCCCTGAGCTTGTTGGAGGTGCCGGTCCTGATGCCGTATGGCGCGGTCTGGCTACCGTTGCCGGCAGCTGGATAGGCGGAGGAGCCAACCAGGCCGGAATGCTGGAAATCTTCGGTGCCAGCCCTGACCTTTTTGCCGCCATGGTGACCGTCGATGTGCTTATTGCCAGCGTCTGGCTCGCTTTCCTGCTCTACGGCGCCGGCATGGCCCCGAAAATCGACCGGATATTCAAAGGGGATGTCTCTGCTATCGAAAATCTCCGTGTAAAAGTCGAAAACTATCGCCTCAGCATCGCCAAAATGCCAGCCCTGCCCGACACCATGGCGATCATTGGTGTCGGTTTCGGAGCTACGGCCATCGCCCATTTCGGCTCCGATATCATAACTCCATGGATACAGGATAATTTTCCGACCATGGACCGGCTTAGCCTAACGTCTCCCTTCTTCTGGCTGATCAGTATCGCCACGGCACTCGGGCTGGGCCTCTCCTTTACAAGGGCGCGAACCCTGGAAGGTGTGGGCGCCTCCCGCATCGGAAGCCTCCTGCTCTACGTCCTGGTGGCCACCATCGGCATGCGGATGGATGTCATGGCCGTATTTCAGAATCCCGGATATTTTCTCATCGGAGCCATCTGGATGATGTGTCACGTAACGATCATGCTGACCGTAGCCAAAATTATCCGCGCCCCCTTCTTCTTTGTTGCTGTCGGAAGCCAGGCCAATGTCGGCGGCGCCGCCTCGGCACCCATTGTAGCATCCGCCTTCCACCCGGCACTGGCGCCGGTCGGGGTGCTGCTGGCTGTGCTTGGCTACGCATTGGGCACCTATGCGGCCTGGTTTTGCGGTATCCTTATGAGTGTCGTGGCTCCCTGAGCTGTGCAGTAGCACTTTTTTTCTGTCTGTAACCCTTTTTTTACAAAAAATGACAGGTGGCCTGTTGTTTTTCTCTCAAAAAATAATCATAATGGATACGACCTCTGTGCATTTTTTCTCTGGATAATAAATGCATGTCCATTTTTTTCCAGTAGTCCGGAATGTTAATTTTTCAGCAGAACCCGGTCCAAGGCAAACCGACGAAATCGTTATGATGAAACGGAAAAGCCCGGCTTTTCTACAGTAAAACCAGACAGGGGTATGGGAACATCCCGTTCAAAAGCCTATTGTCTACTTTTGGGACAGAAAGATATATGCAATCCAAACCCTGAATTATTAATCCTGATTATTCCTGCCGGCGTCATACTCACACCAGACTTGATCACCGGCATCTTGTAGTTTCACATTAATCATCCCCTGCATCACCATCGTGCAACCAACCGAATCATGAGGCTAAAATGTTGAAAAAAATACAGATACCCTTTATAATCATTTTTTTGGCGCTTCCTGTATGGTCAGCAGCACAGGTCGGATCCCTCACCGGGGTCATAACTGATGCTGGTTCTCAGGAACCCATTCCCGGAGCCACCATTTTCCTGACGGAAATTGCCCGGGGCACCGCTTCCGACCTGAATGGCGAATTCACACTGGAAGATATACCCGCTGGCAGCCACACCCTGCGGATCACTTTCGTGGGCTATACCACCCATACTGCAAGAATAGAAATCACGGAAGGACAGGAGCTTGTCTATGATACGGCCCTCTCCGCTGATATCTATGAAATGGATGACATCGTTGTAACGGGCCTCTCGGTAGGCACCCCGCAAACCAAGACCCCTTTTGCCATCACCTCCATCAGGTCCGAACAGCTGCAGTATGTACCGGCCACCAATCCGGCCAATGCGCTTCGAGGCAGGGCTCCCGGTGTCCGTATTGTACAGGCCTCCGGTCTTCCCGGGTCCGACATGTACATGCGGCTTCGTGGTTCCAACAACCTCGGTGATACCCAGGGACCGCTGATCGTAGTAGACGGAATCATTACACGGGGTCGAATCCAGGATTTCGACATGCAAAACGTGGAATCCATCGAGATTATTAAAGGTGCCGCCGCCGCCGCTCTCTACGGTTCTCTCGCCGGTAGTGGTGTGGTCCAGATCATCACCAAAAGAGGCCATGACCTTGATGATACCCGTATCACCATCCGCAATGAGCTGGGCTACTCTTCCCTGGCAAAAAAAATCAGCCTGACCAAGCACCATGCTTTCATGTTCGATGACGATGGCAACTACCGCGATGCCGACGGCATTCCTTATCCCATCAGCTCACGGGGTATCATGGACCAGCCCTATGACCTGCTGCTTGATCAGCAAGATGAGTTCTTCACCGCCAGACCATTTTATACCAACTTCGTATCTCTCGAAGGCCGGCAAGGCAATATTAACTACATGGTATCTTTCGAGAATCTTTCGGATGGTGGTGTTATTGAGGAAATGCCCGAATACAGCAGAAGAAATCTGCGGGCGAATATCGACAATCAGGTCAATGACCGACTCCGGTTTTCCCTCACCTCCTTCTATGGTAAAATTGACGGGTATGCCATGACCCAAACCGGTCAGGGAGCCAACGTCTTCTGGGGTATCCTCAATACCCATCCCGACCTGGACTTGCGTCAACCCGGGCCAGGTGGAGAGAAGTATAATCCGTTTGCACCCATCTCCAACTCACAAAATCCACTCTATATCCTTCATACACGAGATTTCTCCCGAGAAAGAGAACGATTCATGGGTGGTATCACGGTACAGTATGACGTTGCAGATTGGTGGCGGCTTGACGGACAGTTTTCCATGGACCGGACCAATACCAGCAGCTACAACTTTATTGAAAAAGGAACTCAGCGGGCCGATGAAACAAGACCGCACGAGGGCTCCTTCTGGAAAAGCCACTCCCAATCCGATGCCAATATCTGGAGCGCACGATCCCTGTTCCGCCAACAGTTCGGAGAACTTAATGTCGGCCTGAACCTCTCCTACAGCTATGAGAGCCGCCCCTACGACTACACCTATGCCGGAGGAGGAGATTTCCAGGTTGCCGGACTCTTCGTTCTTGAAAACTCCACGATCGATCGGATGAGGATCTCCTCAACCAGTCAGGAAGTAAGAGCCGAAAATACCATGGCCAACCTCACACTGGATCTCAGGGAACGATATATCTTTGATGGTGTTATCCGGCGTGACGGCTCCTCTCTGTTTGGTGCCGATGAACGGTACAAGATCTACTTCCGGACCGCCGGTGCCTACCGGTTGACCGAGGACTTCCGCATTCCCAATGTCAATGAACTCAAGCTGCGCGCCTCCTACGGATCCTCCGGACGACGGCCTGGCTTTTCGGCTCAGTATGAAGTAGTTACACTGGGTGAGGCAGGTCTCCAGAAAATCACGGCCGGTAACCGCAACGTTAAACCCGCCGATGTGCGTGAACTGGAACTTGGCGTTGATATTCGGTTCTTCGATCGCTTCTTTGCAGAAATCAATTATGCCGCAAGCGTGGCCAAAGACCAGATACTCCTTGTCCCCGTTTCACCCACAACCGGCTACAGCAACCAGTGGCAAAACGTGGGAACCCTGGAGTCCGAGATCTTCGAGTTCGCTCTGAACGGCCGAATCATCAACCGGTCCGATTTAAACTGGGATATGACCTTGTCATTCGACAAACTGTTCCGCCAGGAAATCACCGAGCTCAACCGGACCCCCTTCTACCGGAGACAGGGAGGCGTGGAAGCCGGTTTGAGTATCTTCCGCATTGCCGAAGGGGAACAGCTGGGAGCCATGTACGGACAGGCGTTCGCCCGTTCACTCAATGAACTCACACTGGATGAAAGCGGCCATGTCATGAACTGGCACGGCTACCAGCCCGGTAATGCCGACAACCTGACCATCAATGACTTCGTCATTAATTCCGATGGTTATGTCATCCAGCAGGGAACCGAGTACACGGGCGACGAGCGGCCCATGCGTATTGTGGACGAAGATGGCGAAATCGTCCGAATGAAAATCGGTGATGTCAATCCCGACTTCAATGTCGGTTTCAGCACCACCCTCCGATACAGGAACTTCACGCTCTTTGCTCTGTTTGACTGGCAGCAGGGTGGCGATGTATACAACTACACCCGCCAGGCTCTCTACCATCGCTACCGGCATGGTGACATGGATATGAGCGGAAAACCCGAAGGACAGCAGAGGCATGCCGAGTACTTTGCCCAGCATCTCTATAACGCCAACGCGGCAGTCAATGAATTTGTGGAAGATGCCACTTTTGTCAAAATCCGGGAAATCTCGCTGGGTTACTCGGTTCAGAGCAAACATCTGCAGCGTGCAGGTATTGGCAACCTGATCCGGGAAGCCAAATTCTCCGTAAGCGGTAGAAACCTCTATACGTTTACCAGCTACTCGGGATTTGATCCGGAAGTCGCCGCCGGCTCCAATGCCACCAATTTCCGGGTCGATGAATTCACCTACCCGAATTTCAGAAACTTTACCATGTCGGTGGAGATCGGCCTCTGAGCCGGTCAGAACCTGACTTCGAACTCTATACGGAAAAAGAATGATGAAGATCAAAATTTTTACCACTCTCGTTTTGTTCATGTGCGCGGGTCTGATCTCAAGCTGTGCCGATCTGGAGGTCAAGAACCTGAACAATCCCGACCTTGAAAGGGTACTCGAAACCCCCGAAGACTACCGTGAGCTGCTGGCCGGAGGTTATAACTCGTGGTGGCGGGGCAGCCATGCCAACCGCCTGCCCTTTGCCCATTTCGATGGCTGGGCTGATGTGAATACCACGACCAACAACTACCAGGTCTATTACGATATGGCGGTGCGGGAACCGCGCCAGCGTATCGACAACAACCCCGCTTCAGATGGGTATGGTTCCATGCAAACCCCGTGGTTTCATCTCAACTCTGCGGTCTCGATCGCTAATGACATCATCAACTTTATTGAAGTTCAGGGCAACAGCGTGGTCATTGACGGTACTGACGATTCCATGATGCTGCTCACCATGGCCTACCTCCTCAGGGGGCTCAGCAGGGGCTACCTCGCCAATTTCTTCGATCAGGCCTACATCATCGGTGTAACACTTGAAGACCTCCAGTTTCGGCCTTATACCGAAGTGCTGGAATCGGCAATTGTTGACCTGGACGAGGCAATACAACTGGCTCAGGCCAACACCTTTACCACATTCAATTTCCTGAGTGACGTCTCCATGACCAACCAGCAAATTGTACAGTTCGCCAACACCCAGGCCGCCAAGTTCATCATCAGCAACGGGCGTACCTCCGACCACTATACCCAGCAGGACTGGCAGCGGGTCGTTGACTATGCTTCCAATGGCTATCAGGACCACCTGATTATTCAGGGAACCGGAACCGCCGTTGCCGGATGGCGACATGAATACCAGCGTCAAAGCGGTCTGGACTGGTACTGGAAGGCCGACCTGAGAATCATCAATATGCTGGATCCCGACTATCCGGCAAAATACCCGATCAATGCCGCCGAAGCGGCCCGCCCGATACGTCCGGCACAATCGGTGGACCCCAGGCTTGCAAGTGATTTTACCTACGATCCCTGGAACCTTCACCGGTTTATCACCGCACGGGGCCCGCAACTTCAGAGTGTCTACTATTTTTCACGCTATGAAGATCTGCATCGAAACCTGGGCTTTGGCGAAATCGTGGTCTTTCGCAAAGACAACATTGACCTGATGCTGGCAGAAGCATACATGCATCTCGGTAGAAAACAGGATGCCATCAACCTGGTTAATGCCGGTTCACGCATTACTCGTGGGAATCTTCCTCCAGTGCCCAACACAGCCACGGACCAGGAAGTCTTCGATGCGATCTTCTACGAAGTGGAAATTGAATGCCAGCGCACCTGGGTCGGATATCAGTATTTCATGGCCCGGCGAAGAGATATGCTGCAGGAAGGCACCCCTCTACATCTGCCTGTTCCTTTTGAGGAGCTTCAGATGATGGAATTGCCGGTTTATACATTCGGCGGCGTCAACTTCACCCATGAAGAAGGAACCGCCGACGGAGCAAATGCCTGGAACAATTTCTGGGAGCCCGGTTACTATGCCGATTGGCAATAACCCGAAACAAGACGGCTCTGTCTGTAACTCACTACTTGCATGAAAATGACCCCGCATCTGTTTCTGATGCGGGGTTTTTTTATTCCTCACAGGGAGCATTTGTCAGGAATTACCTGATGCAAAGAAACCTTGACCTCAGGAGTCACCCGATGCTCTTGACGCATCAAGAAGTATCCTCCCGTGAAAGTCTCTTAGTATAATCCTGTGGGGAATAAAATCCACGTTTTCAGGTTTAACGGTAAGATTGAACCACTGATGATCCTGCGTCCTTCTGGAAGCATCAAAATGAATTCCAAACTGAACCGGATTCTTGCGGGCAGAAAAACCCCTTCTTACAATATCATAGTAATCCGCATGCCGGCTCTCCGACGCCCCTTGCAGCTCCACGGAATTGATGGTCATAGACTGGACAGGAACCGTCAGGATGATATCGCCTCCCTCCGCAAAAGTGTATAAAATAGTATCCGGGTCGTCATGATGAAGCAGCTCCAGTGGATTTCTGCTGAAACGTTCATTCCTGATGTCCGGATTGGGAAGATTTACAAAGTACCCCAAGTGCAAATGAGGATAGGTGGCGCCCGTGGATCCAACGGTACCTATCATATCGGTCATGTTGACATTATCTCCTTTTCGTACATCAATGGTATGAAGATGAAGATAACTGGTGGCCAATGTGTCGGAATGGCGGATAGTGATCGCATTACCGGCACCGGTACTCTGTCCATCCCACACATCTACCTGTGTTACGCGACCCGGAAGAACAGGATAGATCGGAGTACCGGTTGGAGCATACAGATCCACCCCGGCATGAAAGTCATAACCACCAGGAAGCGCACGCGGCCCGAACTGGGCATAAGAGATGTCACTATTTGCTTCCCTGTCAGCACTCAAGGGCCACTGCGCCATGGAGGGATCAACTGTCCTGTCCGGAAGTTCCCATGGCTCTGATGTAGGAGTTCTCTCTTCCTCACATCCCGCAAGAAATATCAGCACACTCAATGCACTGAAGAGTAGTACAGTCGGAATCCGGCAAGTCTCATGAGGCGCTTTTTCCATATAGTCCGAAATTACTTTCAAAAAAAGTTGAGGATAATTTGATGTTTTTTCTAAAAAACCGCTGTTTTTTAAAAATTTCATAAAATACAAAGAAGTAGTCTTTTTTTGCTTTTATAAAAAAGGCAATACTTGTATTATGTC
>SLHZ01000180.1 GCA_007135895.1 Balneolales bacterium
TTCGTAGAAGATGATCTGGTCAAGCCGTTCTCTCACAACAAAGCCCTGTCGAATCAAACCGGCGCTGAATTCACCCGGGACAGTGATATTGGAATCATTGACCGATCCGCTCTCATTGACATGGGCATCCTGGAAAGCAAACTCGACTTCTATGGGATTTCCGTCATCATCCATGATAGATGTGTTGTAAACCTTGAAGTTGACATCCATAGCTGGCAAGGGGATGCCCGAATAGGTCGTATCGATGGATCGGCTGAAGCCGACCTCATCAAAGACCACCAGATAATCGGCAGCCCGGGGTGTACCGTCAAGGGCAAAAACGAAAGGATGAAGTTCCGTTTCATATTCCGGGGCCGGTATCCAGGAGGAGCGTTCTGTATTGACGCGCAGCTCCAGTTCACTGTTGACCAGCGTAAGCCGGAAACCCTCCATGACCGGATTATCTTCCATGTTGAAGTTGGGTGAATCCTTGATCAGGGTGTCACCGGTGGTGATGTTCAGCAGAGAGAAGTCTTTCGTCCGCAACGTATCGGGTACGTCATCACGACCGGAAGGAATCAGGGTATCCTGAAAAACAACCCGGTAGAGATGATCGTCACGTATCTTCTCCGGATCCACAACTTCCACCAGTACCTGTCCGCTGGTCGTTCCGCGGACCGGTGTGGCGAGCGGGTTTTCCGGACTGATGTAGCCGGCCTGGGAGGCCGCCGGTGTGACCACCACCACATTCGGACCGGTATCCACGCTTCCGTCGGGATTGATGCTGATGAAGATCGGTGATTCTGACGGGGCGATATCGTTACGGGCATTACCGAAGGTATAGGCTGTGACAGCGTAGAAATAGCGCCGGCCGTTGACCACATTTTCATCTACATACCTGCGCTGCAGGCCGGTGTTGGATCCCAGGTAGAACTGCACGCCGTTGATGGCGACCGGATGCAGTCCGGTCCACTCGTTCTGCAGATCGAAGATGGCCAGGGGCTCCCGGAAGACAAGATTACCCCGTGCGTCGGTTATATTGAGGATATCGCGAAAAGCGGGATCGGTGGAGCGATACACTTTGTACCCCTGAAAGTTACGGGCATCAGCTTCGCTGTTGTTGGCCAGTCTTGAAAGATATCGGTCCATATGATTCTCGGATATTTCGTCCCAGTAGAGCGTCACACGGCCATCGCCGGCCACAGCGGTCACATTCGGGGCCGGAGGCGCTGTGGCGAACTGGTAGTCCGCCTCGTAGGCCTGGAACGCCTGGTCGAGATTGTCGTTGACCCGGGCCCGGTCGTTTTCATAGTTCTGGCTGTTGGTCTGAGCCACGGTTACAGCCACGGAAAAGCGTTCGATCTGTCCGCGCTGCAGTGGGAAGAGGGAAGAAGTAACCAGGATATCGGTATCATCCCCCGGCTGGGCCTCCTCAATGAGATTGCCCGGAAGCATCCGACGTGTCCAGAAAGAACCGTCCAAAGCGAAACTGGTCCCCCCCCCAAGGGCTCCGGCCAGCGGGAAAGTAACCGAAGAAATACCGATCATGTCCGACTCGGCCACGTTGGTTTTGTCGATATTGGGTTCACCGGGGAAGGGTGTGCCTGCTCCCGACGTGGGGAAGCCGGAGTTTTCTCCGCGGGCGCCGCTGAAGGGAACCCCGTCAAGACCTGTGTCATCAATCATCGGATCCCAGGCCCGGTTGTTGTCGAAATAGTCCTCGCGGGACTCATCGATCATGGGTGCGGAAGTGTGGTAGTTCCGGAAATAATCATCGAAATAGCCGGGCGGGCGGTATCCTCCGTCCACATGTACGTCATGAAGAGCCTGCTGATAGTCGTTGATCAGGGTATGGAAGGACTCCTCCTGCGCCATTCGCTCCCGGATCCAGCCGTTGGGGACGATCAGACCGCGCTGCAAGGTATCGCCCGTCTGATAACCGTCCCACATGTAGTTGATGTAGCGGACCGGCCGTTCGTCAAAGGTGCGGGTAGCCCGGTCGTAGAACTGCTTGGTCAGGTGCAGCTCCTCGGTTTCGTCTATCAGTCCGTTCAGATTATTATCAAATAAGTCGGAGTTGGTAGCCACAGGGAAAAGATCGTTGGGTCCCAGGTCGGTATCTTCGGTCAGGTCGATACATCCTGCCGGCAGCTGGATGCTGCGTCCCTGACTCACCACGGTTCCACCGCCGGCCGGATACTCGGTAATCACACGGCTGTGATCCTCAAGGATGAGCACCAGGCGATCCCCTTCGCAAGCGCGCCGCGTTCCGAAGTCATTGATCTGGAATTCCGGAATCACTTCATTGAGAACCTCATCGGCACTGCTGAAAAACCCTCCGTTCGCTTCGAGGAGCGGGCTCAGGAGGTCGGCGTTTTCCGGGTTGTAAAAGCCACTGCCGGGCAGAAAAGTCTCCGAGTCGCCGTCGTTGTCAATCCCGTCAATCGAGTTGCCCGGTGTCTCCAGAAACTGGATTCCGGCCATACCGACCCGTTCGGCCCCGAAGTGGGTCCGGCCGGTACGCGGCTCCAGGTGCGTAAGATAGGAAATAGCCGAGCGCTCATCGAACTCGGGGAGATCGTTGCCACCGCCTCCCACCAGGTCGGCGATCCACAAGGTGAAGGCCATCCGGTCATAGTCGAACGAGGCGTCGTTGCGGATTTCAAAGATACTGAAGTGCACATCGCTGATCAGGGTTTGCGACCATGCCATGATCCGCGCATCGATAATCAGACCCAGTCCGCCCCGGACCTGGTCAGTGTTATCCGGCCGGAATAATCTCCGGTCATCAGTGGGCTCCGAAAAACGGGTATAGAGGTTATCACTTGCACGGTAGAAGTACTCCTGGTCGGCGCTGAACTGATCCTTTCCGAAGTATCCGTTCCAGGAGCCACTCCATCCCGGATCGGTGTCATCATCCATTTTGTCGGGCCAGAAGGCCGGCCAGGTCTGTGGACGGTCACTCCGGGCATAGAGATCCGGCACACTGGCATTGTAATAACCGGGAACCGGGTTGATGTCCCAGCTGCTGCCGTCGGGTGCGGTGCGGCCGTTGGGAGTATTGACGATCGGAAAGCGGGAGGGGGCATCGGGGTGATCCGACTGATTCGTAACTTCAGCTCCCACAAAGAATGCCACCAATGCAATATAGACGCGGTTGGTGTTTCGGGGAAACTCGAAGGTTACCTCGTCAGCGGCATCCCCGGTCAGCCTTCCACCCCAACCGAAGTTGTGGTAGGTGGCCCTGAGATTATTGCCGTCAAGGATCATCTTCCGGCGTGCCTCAAAGGCACCCCGCTCGTTGCCGGGCTGGTACTGTCCATCTGCCTGCGCATGGACTGTTACCGCACCCGGCCACATCAGAATGGTCAGCAGGAGAACCGGTACCGGTTTCAGAAAAGAGATTTTGGATAGCATGGATTCGGGTTATGAGCGTTTTTCAAAAAGAGATTTCAATTCCGAACTGAACTCGTCTCGGTTCGGTGTAATGGAATGGGTTGTCATAGTAGCCCGGGTCCACCTGCGGTGACCGGTTTTCCGGCAGCGGGGCCTCGGGTACTCCGGAGTCGGAATAGACGTAGTTGACGTTCCGGGTATCGAGCAGGTTGTAAATGTTGAAGGTAGCCCTCACATTGGAGCTGCCCAGGTTTACCCCGTAATAGAAATTCAGGTCCAGAGTGATGTTCGTGGGTTTACGGAGACTGTTTCGCTCAATGTAGTTGAGAGAATTGATTCCCGTGCGGGTGGAGTATGTGGCACTGGCCGTATAGGGTTCCCCGGTCTGGAAGCGACCGATTAGGCTGGCACCAAGATTGTTGTAGGCGAAAAAGGCAGTGGCGTTGAGCTGATGACGCCTGTCCCAGTCCAGCGGCTGCAGCATTTGGGTAAGAGGTGCCCCGGTCGTATCACCACGGGCCACTGCCGCATTGAATTCGGCCTGGGGATCCGAGTTGGTTCCGTCGGCCATCATGAAGGTATAGTCGAAGATCATGCTCAGGTGCTGTCCCAGCTGCTGGTTGAGCGTGGCCGTGATACCCTTGATATTGGCATAGTCACGATTGACCCAGGTGCCGTACCGGACACCCGGATTGTACGTCACTTCGGTCGGACCCGATGAGATCCAGTCACGGATATCACGATAAAAGCCGCTTAGTTCAAGCACCGTACCCGGTATGAGCTGCTGCTGAAGGCCCAGCTCGTACTGGATGGTCTGCTGAGGCTTCAGATCCGGGTTGCCGTACACTCCAAAGATGCCGGATGTCTGGGGCATGACGATGCGGTCCCCGTTGTAAAGCCTTGAATACTCGGGGATCTGCAGGAAGTAACCGTAAGAGAAGTGAATAACACCTGTTTCACTGATGGGATAGGCCACACCAAGGCGCGGACTCAGCTGGAACTTGGGACTGGCGGATTTCCAGAAATCATCATGACGATCGGAATCAAGCTTGAACAGATCCGGATCCCTCGGATCGGCCGGAACCCTTCCATTGGGTTCAAAGTACTCGAATCGCAGTCCGGCGTTGATAACCAGGTTTTCGAACTCAATACGATCCTGAATAAAAGCGCTCACCAGCCAGGGCCTCCGGGTGTAATGCTCACGCTCACGTCCGTCACGTACCGGAATCCCCAGCTCATCGGTATCGGGTAGGGGAATAATACCGGGGCCTACCGGCTGCAGGCTGAAGGCATCGCGTTTTACCACATCCTGCTGAAACTCGAGTCCCGCTTTAATCTGGTGGACACGGTTGAGCTGACTGGTGATATCACCTTTGAGGATATAGGTCCTGGTGATACGCTCCTCATAACCGTTATCGGTTCCGACAATACTGAACCGGCCGGAAGCTCCGGTATACTCCGAAGGCAGTTCGTCACCGAGGCGTGTATAATTGAAATACCGCGGATCATTCAGATCGGAAAACAGGCTCCGCTCAAAATGGCTGTAGCGCATGGCGGCATTGAAGTTCATGAAGGTGTTCCTGCTGGGTGTGACGGTGAGCCGGAGGTTGTTGTAATAGCGGGTCCGGTCAAACGAGGGCACCCCCCCGGGAACAAACCGGTTCGTATGTCCGCCGCCGGAATCTCCCCCCTCTACGGAATAGTTCCCGATCAGGTTGAGGCGAACCCCCTGCACGACATTCCACTGCAGGTTGTACTGTCCCGTGAAAGACTCGAACTGCTGGAGCGAGACGAGGGAACTGTCCCGGATACCGGAATCGGTGTAGTAGATCCATTGATCATCCTCACCGATGATGGTAATCCAGGGTTTGTCTGCATCAATCAGGGTACCATAGCGGTTGACCGGGTCGTCCACAGGAACTCTTGGATAGACCGGTCGCCCGAAATCATCTATTCCGGGCAGCATGGGGCCGTACGGAGCATAGATGTTCCGGCCATGTAACCAGCCGTCGGTGCTGAAGTAGCGGCCGCTGACAAAGAACGTGAGCCGGTCACGTATAACAGGACCGGCCAGACTGAGTTCGAAGTTGTACTGGTTGTCCGGCCTCATATCGGTGACACGGCGGGCAGTACCATCATAGAGATGCTGGTCGGCCGACAGATAGTCTCCCGCCCAGGTCCGGAACGAACCCTGGAAGTTGTTGGTGCTAGCCCGGGTGGACACGGTGATGATACCGGACATGGCCTGGCCGTATTCGGCACTATAGGCTCCGGATACGACCTGGAGTTCTTCGATGTTCTGATTCTCGATCCGGATGCCGAGGCTCCGGTCAAAGTCGTCGGTTACCCGGATACCGTCAACGATATAGGCTACTTCTGTGGCCCGGCCTCCACGGATATGGATTTGACTACTGCTGCTTCGGGGGACACCGGCCTGCAGATTCAGCACATCACCCAGTTCCTGCACGGGCATGGCCTCAATCTGGTCGCGGGACACCCGGGCCTCGGAGCTGGTCCGGTCACGTGTGACCACCGGCCGCTCGGCCGTGAAGACCAACTCTTCGCCTTCAAAGATATCCTCGCGCATGACGATATCAATATTGGTCCGAAGATCGGTCTGTACGCGGACATCCTGGATGATCTGTGTCTGGTAGCCGATGTAACGTACCACCAGCGTGTAGGTGCCCGGGCGCACATTGAGGATACGGTATTCGCCGTTCAGGTCGGTAGAAGCACCAATGGTGGTTCCTTCGATAATGACGTTCACGCCGATGAGCGGCTCTCCGAACTCCTCATCGGTGACGGTTCCGGTAATAAAGCCGGATTGTGCGGACAGGGTGGCTGCTGAAAAAAACAGGATCACCAGGGTGGCAAGGATTGTTTTCAAAGGATTCATCGCAGTTTCTATAGTTGAAGCCGGATTTCATTGATTCGGTTATAATAGACCCTTGCATCGTGACGTTCAAGGGTTTCTGAGACCAGCCGGTTGCGCTCTTCCATGACATGGGCGCCGGCCAGCTGCTCGCGGATATGCGGAAGGGCCTCTTCGTAGCTCATGGGACGGGCTTCACGCACTCCCAGGCATTTGAAGAGGAAAATCACATCACTGGCCATCTCAAAAGGTCCGGCAATATCACCGGGCTGTATCCGGGACAGAGCCGGTGATATGGAGCCGAAATGGGTGACGGGGGTGAAACCGATCTCCCCTCCGGCCAGTTTGGCCTCTTCATCAAACCCGTAGGTATGGAGCACCTGCAGGAAATCAGCACCCTCTTCCAGCTTATGGAGTGCTTTCTCTGCCGTATCCATATCACGGACCGCCAGTTCGGCCAGGTTGACTTCCCTGGGGTGGATATAGACGTCGGGGTGTTGCAGGAACTCCCGGCGCTTATCCTCTTCCGCCATGACGGCATTCTCCCGCAGGCTCTGATTGAGCCTTCTGCTCAAGTAGTTCTGAAAAGTATTCCCGACCGACCGGGCAATCAGGTCTTCATAGTAGGCAGGACCGGTCAGATACTGGTGCATGGCATAGGTCCGGTAAGCGATGGCTTCGGCCAGGTTCCGGAACGCACCGGCTGAACGGACAGGATCCCGGGCTTCCTGAGGTGTATACCACGTTTCAAGCAGAAACATGGCGACATTCAATTCGAAGCCGTCATGAAGGGCGAGGGGTTTATGGTGCCACGACTCGGGAACCATGTGGAAGAGGTGGTCCGACTCTATACCGGGCTCCGGAGTCCTGTCCAGATGACCTTCCACCCTGTCCCACAGTTCGGCCAGCAGTGCTTCGTCGAATTCAAAACCATCGATGACCCGGTCCATGTCAGCGCGGCGTTCCAGCTCGGTCTGCTGACGGATCGCCAGTTCACGGATGCGGTTTTTCTTTTCCGCGAACTGATATTCTGTAATGATCGGCGTGGTGATGCGGTCGGTCACCTTGATGATGCTGAAGCCGCGACTGGTTCGAACCGGTTCGGAAATCGCACCGACGGGCAGTGAAAAAGCGACGGATTCAAAACCGACATCCATTTCGTCCACCGTGAAATAACCCAGGTCGCCGCCGGTGTCGCGCAGGGAAGGAGCCTCGAAAATACGGGCGGCAAGATCTTCAAATGAGGCCCCGGCTGTGACCAGAGCATGAAGGGAGTCGGCCACATGCCGATCGGGAGCATAGAGATGAGAAGCCCGGACATGGGTATTGTACTTCAGGAAGAGTTCCCTCAGGTCTTCTTCGGTCACATCCACGCGTGTTTCGATCATGGAGCGCTTGAACTCATCCATTACGACCTGACGGTATATCAGGTTTTTACGGTAAAGACCTTCATAGTCACTGTCCCACCCCATATCAATACCATACTGAACCGCCCCGTAAAAATGGACGCGCTGGTCGAGGATCTCCCTTAACACCGTCGAAGTAACCTGAAGGGCGCGTCCCGATCGTTCGTAAATATGGCGGAAAGCACCGAGAAACTCCTCATCGGTCACCTCGTGCTGGCCGATCCGGGCCATGACATTCGGGTCGGATTCAACCCTGTTTTCGGACTTGTCTGCGCTGCAGGCCATGAGAAGGAAGATGAAACCTGCTGCAATCGCCGGGAAACGGGATATTGCTTCTGTGGCTTGCCCTTTATAAGAGGTCCGGAAAAATAACATGTATTTGAAAAAAAACGCTTTTTGGTTTTCTTTCGCTCCAATGTCCCTGTCTCAAAGGTCCGGCAAACCTGTCATTGACGGCACCATGACCCCTGCAGCGAAATTTGCAGTTACAAGATAATGAAAGCGCTTACAAATACAAA
>SLHZ01000096.1 GCA_007135895.1 Balneolales bacterium
AGGTTCTTTTCCCAGACAAGCCGTGAAACAAAGCTTACGACCACATGGTCCGGTTCAAAATCGTTTTTTCTTCGCCATTCGTCATCCCTTTTATCCGGATTAAACAGCCGGGTATCTACTCCCCGGCTCCATATGCGCATATCTGTTTTTACTCCCAGGCGCTCCAGATCTTCCATCATCGATTCGGTGGGTACGTACAGATGCCTGCAATGGCCGTAAAACCAGGAGAGGTAGGCCCAGAGCCATTTTTCAAAACGGTTCAGGCGGTAGTATTTCAGATAACTGGTGAAATGGGTATGATAAGACGCCACCACGGTTATCCGGTGCTTCAGGGCATAGCGCAGCGCTCCGTAGCCCAGGATATCGGGTGTGGCAATATGAATGAGATCCGGTGCAAAGGCGCGCAGCCTTTTTTTTTCACGAGAAGGGAAACCCAGTGATATCCGATACTCCGGCCTCGCCGGTGCCGGCATGGATCGTACCGGATAGAAGCTTCCTTTGTGCTCCAGGGCGGGTACTGGCGCTTTCGGACCAAAAACAATTACCCGGTGACCGCCTTTCTCAAGGTGTTCCACGGCCCGGTTCAAGGTGTTGGAGACCCCGTCACGGATATGATTGTAATTACCGGTAAAAATTGCGACCGATGGTTTGTCCATTTAATAAAATGTCGGATATTGAACGCTTTCTTCCCTTCCGGGATCGCGATATATTGCAACAAGCCTGAACTGTGACAAGGTACCGTTTGTTTGCAAATTTTTCATGGTGCCATTTTAATCAACTCATAGAACCGCATGAAATGTCCATGACCGTTAACCTGTCACACAGCTACATGACTAAAAACGTCATGGACATTCTATGTGACCTTATGAATCCAAAAAATATGAACAGATGAAAGCTTTTATAACCGGTGGTACCGGTTTTATCGGCAGTCATCTCACAGACCGGCTGCTGATCAATCAGAACGACGAGATCCGCTGCCTGGTCCGGTCGGAAGATAAGTGGCTCCATGACAAGGATTATGTCCGTATCAGCGGTGATCTTCACGATCTTGGGGCACTGGAAAAGGGTATGGACCAGGCGGACGTGGTTTTCCATGTTGCCGGAGTGGTAAAGGCTTCTTCTCAGGCTCGTTACGACCGGGTCAATGTGGATGCCACGGAAAACATCCTGCGTATCGCCATGAAATCAGGTGTTCCCAAAGTGGTCATCCTCTCATCACTGGCGGCCTGCGGACCAAGTTTCAAACGCCCGCTAACCGAAGAAGATCCGCTTATGCCCGTAACCATGTACGGCGAATCCAAAAAACGCATGGAGGAGCGGGCTCATGAAGTGGCCGATGAATCCATCTCTGTCACCATCGTCCGGCCGCCGGCCGTTTACGGTCCCCGTGAAGAACAGATTTTCCAGGTATTCCAGATGGCATCGTGGGGTCTTTTTCCCATCATAGGTGACGGAGAGAGCACACAGGTCTCGCTCATCCATGTCGACGATCTGGTCACCGGTATCATTCGGGCGTCATCGGAGAAACAACCCGGTGTAAAAACCTACTTCATCACCAGCGAATGTTTCTACACATGGAATGAAATCTTTCAGACAACCCGTGAAGTCATGGGCAAACGACTCTTTGCCGTGAGAGTGAGTCCCCGGCTTGTTGCTCTTGCCGGTAGTGTTATTGAACGATCGGCATCATTTATCGCTCATTATCCCGTTATGAATCGGGAGAAAGCCAGGGAATTGGGCATGCAATGGACCTGCTCGGCCGACAAGGCCCGTGAGGAGCTCGGTTACCGCCAGGAAGTCTCCCTGGAAGAAGGACTCAGCCATACCATCAAATGGTACAAACGTTACCACTGGCTATGAACCAAACTGTCCCGATTTGGCTGTGATGCCACGAAAACATAGCACCAGCGCACAAAATGCAAAAAATGCATAAAATGTGAAAATGCACAAAATGTAAAACTGTTACCTGCAACCCCATGCACCTGCCATTCTCATTACGACATAGCATCGGATCAGCATCATTCTCGAATCGGCCGGAACGAATAGCGAGCCGTACTTCCCGAACGGCTTCGGCACCACTGATGACCGCCGGTGTCATCATGGCTGTGTTACTTACACTCTTTTTAACGACGCCGGCGTGGACTGTTGCCTCAGCTGACGCTCCGGCAAAACCTCCTTTCATCCGCAATTTTGACACCCTCATGGAGATCGGCGGCATCAAGGCCCTGACTGCCAGCGAAACACATTTCTACATACTCTCGGAGCGTGAGGGCCTGATTGTATTCCGGGCACACAGCGATTCGCTTCAATGGCTCTATTCCTCATCGGGTCTGGCCAACCGGGGTGATAATCTGGTAACCGATATCCGCTTTTCCTACCTTTTTGGAAAAGACCGGCGCCTCACTGTGATCGAACCTACTTCCGTTCTGGGAGTCTACTCGTCAACCCGCCTTGATACCGATCCTTCGGATGTTGTCCGGATTGAAAACGACCTGTTCCTGGCAGGTCTTGGCAACGGTGTCAAACGTCTCTCCGTGGAAACACCGGAATCACTGGACCGCAAGCCGGATCTTGTCTTTCCTCATCAGGAAACCATTGTTGCACTGGCCCGTATCGGCAGACAGCTGTTTGCCCTTGATGCCTCCAATCGTCTGTTTCATTTTGAGTACGAAGACGGTGATATCACGCTTATGGCCGAACACCGGATGCCCCGCGGAACCCGCCACCTGTATGTCGACGGCACCCGTCTCTATGCCGCATCCACACTCGGTGATATCTATCGCATCCGACCGGACGGCCGTGCCGACGGGCTCTTCAGCATAGATGAACCTGTTACTCATTTTCTACGATGGAAAAACAACTACTTCATCCGTGGAGGCAGTAACCGGATATGGGTGACGCGACAAGGCGTTCGTCCCACCCTTTTCCGTGACGATGCCGATGCCGGGAACTATATGGTTGTGGTAAAAGATCAACTCTGGATCAGTGAATATCAGCAGCTCGGACAGTGGCAGCAAACCGATGATTACACGAGCCGGGTTTTAAGATCGCCTGACGCCACAGACCGTCCGGCACCGCACGATACCCGTCACGATGACCATCCCGATGACCGAAAACCCGGAAGCGGCGATACACTCCGGCTGGCCCCCATTGATGACCAGATAATCCCCTTTCCGCGGCCTCTGATCATTGCATTCAGACTGGAAAGCGGCCACCATTTGCAGGACATACGATTTCAGCAGCGCTCCCGCATCGACGGGATACAGATCCGCGGCAACAGCATGTACTGGCGGCCTTCCACTTCGGATGTCGGCAATCACATCATATCGATTATTGCCAGTTCCAGGGATGGCCAGACCGACAGCACTTCCTTTCAGGTTACCGTACGTCAGTTCAACAGTCCGCCCCGCTTCACACCGGTCAGAACCCTGTCCATTGCCCTGGACGAAGAGTTTTCCATACCGATCCGGGCTCACGACCCGGACGGATCGGGCAACGGCCTCATTCGTTATATCGGGGTGGATCTCCCTGACGGCAGCTCTCTGAATGAGCGCACCGGGCTCTTCCGCTGGACTCCCGCCAGGCGTCAGGCCGGAACACACGAATTTCAGGTCATAGCCACCGATCAGTACGGTGCCGCGGCTTCACTCGATGTCCGGATCAACGTGCTGGACCTTCGGCGGGATGGTTCTGAGTAAACCGGCAATGACCGGACAACAGCTGACTTGAGAACTGACAAGCAACGAGACCGGGAAGTGTCTGACCTAAATATCGACAAGCAAATCGAACGGAAACGGACTGAGGCAGCGACCGACAGACAACAGCCGGTTGAAAAACTCCTGGACTGGTACGACCGGAACCGACGGGACCTGCCCTGGCGCCGAACCAAAGATCCTTACTCCATATGGATCTCCGAAGTCATGCTGCAGCAGACAAGGGTGGACCAGGTCATACCCTATTATGAACGCTTCCTGCAGGCTTTTCCGGATGTTACCTCACTGGCCACGGCTGATCTGGATTCGGTTCTGCGAATATGGGAAGGTCTGGGCTACTATTCGCGTGCCCGCAACCTGCACCGGGCCGCAGGTATCATTGCCGACAAATATCAGGGCCGGTTCCCAAAAAACTTCCATGATATCCTGGCACTTCCCGGAATCGGGCCATACACGGCAGCGGCCGTCGCCAGCATCGCCTTCAACTTGCCGCATTCCGTAGTCGATGGAAATGTGACCCGGGTTGTATGCCGGTTGTATGCGATCGAGGGCGACATACGCACCCGCAAAGTCCAGAAAGAAGTGGAGAAACAGGCAGCCGGACTGCTCGATACCCGCCGGCCCGGTGATTTCAACCAGGCCATGATGGAACTCGGAGCCACCATCTGCACCCCGGCCGCGCCGGTATGCACCCGGTGTCCGCTAAGTGACCATTGCCGGGCCCTGAAGCAGGGAGAAGCGCTTCGCTATCCCTTCAAGTCACCTGCCGCAAAACGGCCGCACTTCCGTATTGCTGTTGCAGTTATCCGAGATGACAGGGATCGCATACTCATCGCGCGCCGGCAGGAGAAGGCCATGCTCGGCGGGTTGTGGGAGTTCCCCGGAGGCAAACAGGAGCCCGGTGAAACCCTGCGCCAGACGGTCGTCCGTGAACTACGTGAAGAACTGGGTTTGGAAGTAGGCTTAGACATGAACATGAGTGCGGATGTAGTTAAGGATGTGGGTGTGGAGTTGGGTTCGGATGTGGTTATGGATGCTGGTATGGAATTGGGTGCGGATGTATCTGCGGGCGGAAGCGGGGGTGTGGTTTCGGATGTGATAGTAGAGTCCGAGCCTTTTGAAACCATCCATCATGCCTACAGCCACTTCACCATCGAACTGAATGCTTTCTGGGCCGTACTGCAAGCCGGGGAGCCAAAAACGCGAAACGGTGAACCCTTGCGGTGGGTCACCGCCGGACAACTGGCGGAATTTGCCTTCCCCAAAGCCAACCGGAAAATCACCCAAACGATTGTCAAACAGATGAACCGTACGGCTTGATCGCATCGGATCAGATGACCATAGAAGGATATACGATCGCAGCAGAACTGATGAACCGTACAAGGATATACGATCGCAGCAGAACAGGTGATCACACATGAAAATGCGATCATAACAGAACTGATGACCGTACAAGGATATACGATCGCAGCAGGACTGATGACCCTGCAAGAATATGAGTGCCATGATAAAAGATAATCTGCTTCATGCTTTGCCCGGCAACCGGATACGAAGACTCCAGAGTTTCCTTGACCCGCTGGTCGGGCTGGTGGAAACCCCCGATTACATAGCCGGTGACCCGGTGGCCTTCATGTATCGTTACGATGACACGGAAGACCGGAATCTCGCCGGTTTTCTGGCCGCCCTCATGGCATGGGGCCGGCGGGATATCGTCATTGCCAAGACAGGCGACCTGCTCGGCCGTTTCGGGACCGGTCCGGCTGATTTCATCGGCAATTTCTCCGCCGCCGACATCGCCCGGCTGGAAGGTTTCCGGCATCGCACGTTTACAGCCGATGATATCCGTTGGATCATTCAGGCACTCTCCTCCATCCTTCACCACTACAGATCTTTTGAGGCTTTTTGGTCTTCTTGCCACAAGAAGAGCCGGCCGGACCTGCCCCTGTTTTCGGTGTTTCACGATTACTTCTTTTCCTTCATACCGAATGCTCCGGTCCGGGTCCGGAAACATATCGCCAGCCCGGCCAGGAACAGCTCCTGCAAACGGCTCTGGCTCTATCTGAGATGGGTGATACGACGGGACAGTCCGGTGGACCCCGGTACCATGTCATTCCTCCCTCCTTCAGAACTGATGATACCGCTCGATGTCCACGTAGCCCGGTATGGGCGGCTGTTCGGCCTTATCACGCGCCGCGCCAATGACTGGAAAGCTGTCTGTGAAATCACGACCTGGTTGCGAAAAATGGCTCCCGAAGACCCCGCAAGATACGATTATGCCCTCTTTGGGCTGGGTATCCGGGACATACCCGTGCCCGAAGAGTTCTTCCTCAACTCACCCTGAAAAAAAAAGCGAAGCAATTTCAGCCATCGGAGCCCTCTTTGCCGGTAAAAAACACAACAACAGCCACGGGAAGCACCCCTGTCACCACGCGAACAGGCATCAGCCATCGGAGCCCTCCTTGCCGGCAAGAACACAAGCACTACCACCAAGGTAAGCACCCCTGCCAGCACGCGAACAGGCATCAGCCATCGGAGCCCTCCTTGCCGGCAAGAAGTTCAGCAATAGTCGATTCCATCTCCTGATGCAGGGTTTCGAGATCAGTCGAGACCTGAGCCCATTGGTTCCATTTGCGTTCCAGCCGCCTTTGAAGAGCGGCATGCTGCTTCAGGGCTTCTCCGGCATCTCCGGACTCATAGAAACCGGGATCGGCCAGCTGGTTTTCGAACGTGGCCTTCTCCTTTTCCAGTTCGTCGATCTCCTTTTCAAGCGCCTCCAGCTGAAGTCGCAAGGGCCTTGTTTTCTTACTGCTGGAGTTCCTTAATTCAGCTTCGATCCGCTTGATCTCTTTCGATTTTGGTCCGCCATCCCTGTTTTGTTGCAATGAAACAGGATCTTCCTTTGAATCGCCCGCATTTTGTCCGATCCCCGTTTGCGGTTCCTCGGCTGGTTGCGGACCGGCTGGTTGCTGCGCGGCTTTCCATTCATAGTAGCTATAATCGCCGGGATATTCGTTAAGGCGGCCTCCTCCAACCCGCCAGACCTTGTTGGCGAAGCCGCTCAGGAAATAGCGGTCATGGCTAACGGCAACCACAGTTCCGGCATACTGTTCAAGGGCACGAAGCAGCACTTTCCGCGAACGCATATCAAGGTGGTTGGTCGGCTCATCCAGTATGAGCAGGTTGGCCGGTTCGAGCAGGCTCCGGGCCAGTGCCAGCCGGTTCCTTTCGCCCCCGCTGAGGATCCGGACCTTCTTGTAGACATCATCGCCGGAAAAGAGGAAAGCGCCCAGGATACCCCTGATGCGGGCCCGTGCCTCATGGGTTCGGGCCGATGACTCCATTTCCTCCAGAACAGTCCGGTCCGATATGAGCAGGTCCGCCAGGTGTTGTGCAAAAAAGGTCATGATCACATTATGACCCGGCCGGCGATTACCTTCGAAGGGCTCGGTCCCGTTGATGATCCTGGCCAATGTGGACTTGCCGGAACCATTGGCGCCGATAAGGGCGATTTTATCCCCCCGTTCGATTCGTACATCCTGCGAGTGGGTGAATACTGCCACCGGATTCTCCCCGTTCCCGTTGTATGTTTTGTTGAGGTTGGTGATTTCCATGACCGTAGTGCCCGATCGCGGGGGATCGGGAAAGCGGAATTCAATGGAAGCATCCTCTTCCTCCGGGGGTTCCACCGTTTCCATCTTCTCGAGCATGCGGATTCGGCTTTGAACCTGCCGGGCTTTGGTTGCCTTGGCCCGGAACCGGTTGATGAAGCGCTCTTTTTCGGCCCGATCGCGCTGCTGGTTTTCATAAGCTTGCTGCTGCAGGATTTTCTGCTGCTCATACTGCTTTTCGTAGACGTCGTAATTGCCTTTGTAGAGCACCAGACTCCGCTGCTGCAGGGCTGCGATATGGCTGACCATCCTGTTGAGGAAAAAGCGATCGTGACTTACAATCCAGACGGCTCCCGGATAACCGGGGAGATAGCGTTCAAGCCACTCCATGCTGTCGATATCCAGGTGGTTGGTCGGCTCGTCGAGCAACAGGATATCGGGTGATTCCAGCAGCATTTTAGCCAGCATAACCCTCATCTGCCAGCCTCCGCTAAAGGTTTCAATCGGCTCATCCAGATCCTCTGTGCTAAAACCAAGCCCTCTCAATGCCTCTTCGGCCCTGGCCTGGCGACCGGGTCCTCCCATGATGTCGAAACGGTGCCGCATGTTTTCAAGCCGGTCCACCAGTCGGGCATATTCCCCTGTCTGGTGATCTCCGATACCAGCCAGATCATTGGTGACGGATCGAATTTCGTTTTCAAGCCGGTTTGCCTCCTCAAAAGCCTGCAAGGCCAGCTCGCGAACGGTCAGCCGGACCGGCATGTCAAGTGTTTCCTGCTGTAAATAGCCGATCTTTGTCGCG
>SLHZ01000328.1 GCA_007135895.1 Balneolales bacterium
ATGGATAAAAATTACGGCTATTGCGGCGGCAACAACCGGGCGGCGCAGCATGCCACGGGACGCTATCTCCTCTTTCTGAACAACGATGTGGAGGTCACTCCGGGCTGGCTTGATCCTCTTTCACAACGTCTGGATCATGAGCAGGATCTGGCGGCCGTTCAGCCCAAGCTGCGCAGCTGGAAGCATCGGGAACAGTTCGAGTATGCCGGTGCGGCCGGGGGTTATCTCGACCGGCATGCCTATCCGTACTGCCGGGGACGGATTTTTGATACGCTGGAAACCGATCGCGGTCAGTACGATGATCCCTGTGACATTGTCTGGGCCAGCGGAGCCGCGCTGGCCATACGCAGGGATCTGTTTTTGATGTCAGGAGGTTTTGACGAGTCTTTTGAATTTCATATGGAAGAGATCGACCTTTGCTGGCGTCTGATCAATATGGGTTACCGTATCGGCTATGAGCCCGGTTCGGTAGTCTATCACCTCGGCGGTGGATCCCTGCCACCGAAAGACCCCAGAAAAGTTTATTACAACTATCGCAACAACCTCAAGATGATCTGGAAGAATACGCCGGATTCAGGCTTCGGGCGACTTCTTGCCCAGCGTGTGGCTTTGGATTACATAGCCCTGCTGAAGTCATTGTCATCCCTGAACCTGCGTGAAGCCGGCGCCATATTACGGGCCCATGCCGCTTTTGTCGGCTCCGTCCCCGATCTGAAAAAAAAGAGAGCGGAATTACACAGCCACCGCATTAACGAGAGCCGGAAGCGTGACGGGACGAAAAACGTCGAAACGAAGCACGACGGGACGAAGCATGACGAAACGAAGCACGACGGTCCCTCACGCAGACCGCTGTCGCGTTTCAGTATCATCTGGCAATACTTCCTGAAGCGGCGGCGCCATTACAGTGAGTTGCCTCACCACTGAAAAAGGGAAAAATGCAACCCGGCATGCCCGATCCAGGATTGGAATTTGACATGAATTCTGCCTAATATTCCCTTTTTCAGCCGGTTCCGGCAGGTCATCCTGCACTCTACCGGTTTCCCTGCAGATCATAATGGTGATATGAATTCAAAAAAGACCGGTTTACAACCGGAACTTCCGCCGTTTGTGCCGATTGACCAGGTGGGTGTGGAAGAACGGGCGGCGCGTTTCCGGACCCGCAGCATCAAGGCGGAATCCAAAGTACATGCTCTTCGCCTTGCCCTGCAGATGGTTGATCTGACCACTCTCGAGGGGATGGACACCCCCGGAAAAGTGCGTCAGCTCTGTCATAAGGCGCTCTACCCTCACGGTATCGATCCGGAAGTGCCGAAAGTGGCGGCCATCTGTGTATATCCCAACCGGGTTCGCCTGGCACGACAGATACTGGAAGGTTCCGGCATACGTGTTGCAAGTGTCGCCACCTCCTTCCCCTCCGGCATGGGACAGCCGAATGCCCGGATTGACGAGGTGCGCCATGCCGTAGAGGAGGGTGCCGAAGAAATCGACATGGTCATATCCCGCTGGGCTTTTCTCAGCGGCGAGTACCGGTTGGTTCAGGACGAGATCGCATCGGTCAAAGAAGCGTGCGGACCGTCGCACCTAAAAGTCATTCTGGAGACGGGAGAGCTGGGTACCTACGACAATATTCGCCGGGCCAGCGATATCGCGATGGATGCCGGAGCTGATTTCATCAAAACATCCACCGGCAAGGTTTCACCCGCAGCCACTCTTCCGGTCACGGTGGTGATGCTTGAGGCCATTCGGGACTTCTATTTCAAAACGGGGCGACCGGTAGGTATGAAACCGGCAGGTGGCATACGGGATGCCAAAACAGCGTTGCACTACCTGGTAGCTGTAAAGGAGACCCTGGGGGGCGACTGGCTCACGCCGGACCGTTTCCGTTTCGGGGCCAGTTCCCTGGCTAATGACCTGATCATGCAGTTGATGAAACAGAAAAGCGGCTCTTATCAGTCAGCCGACTATTTCTCCATGGGTTAACAAGACCGGTACAGCTCAAATCTATCACCAAATCTATCACCACATTCTCCGGACATCATCATACATTGGATAAACAAGAAAACATGTCTGAAAACCATACCTCTGAAAAAAACAACCGTGACAGTGCCAGATTGCCGTTTCGGGCGGGCTGGAGTTATGATCCGGCACCGGAGAGTGCTGCAAGCATCAAACTGGACAAGCGGTACCAACTGTTCATCAATGGGAAGTTTGTACCCCCGGCCGGGAAAAAGTGGTTCAAAGTATGGAATCCCGCAACGGAACAGGTACTCGCAGAGGTTGCCAAAGGTGACGAAACCGATGTCGACCGCGCGGTGGATGCCGCACGAAAGACATACAGGCAGGTCTGGTCACAGATTCCCGGTAAAGAGCGCGGTAAATATCTGTTTCGAATTGCCCGCCTTCTGCAAGAACGTGCCCGGGAATTCGCCATTTTGGAAAGCATGGACACCGGAAAACCCATCCGGGAGTCGCGTGATATCGATATTCCGCTGGTGATTGCCCATTTCTTCTACTATGCAGGCTGGGCCGACAAACTGGACTATGCCTTTCCGGGTGTCAAACCCAGGCCGCTTGGCGTGGCCGGTCAGATCATACCCTGGAACTTCCCGCTGCTCATGGCGGCATGGAAGATCGCGCCGGCTCTGGCGGCCGGCAATACCGTTGTCATCAAGCCGGCCTCCTCTACACCCCTTACATTGCTGAAACTGGGAGAGCTTTTCTCCGATGCCGGACTCCCCCCCGGCACCGTCAATATCCTCACGGGTCCGGGCGAGATGGGCATGGCGCTTGTCAGGCATCCGGGTGTGGACAAGATCGCCTTCACCGGATCTACCGAAATTGGAAAGCTCATTCAGCAGAACGCCGCAACAACCGGCAAGAAATACACTTTGGAACTGGGGGGCAAAGCCGCCAATATCGTATTTGACGATGCGCCGGCGGATCAGGCTGTCGAGGGAATCGTGAACGGAATTTTCTTCAACCAGGGCCATGTCTGCTGTGCCGGCTCCCGCCTGCTGGTCCAGGAGGGCATATCCGGTGAGCTGGTCCGAAAACTGAAGGACCGTCTGGAGACCCTTATTGTGGGGGATCCACTCGACAAAAATACCGATATTGGCGCCATCAACTCGGGGCCCCAGCTTGAAAAGATTCTGGGCTTTCTGTCCGAAAGTGACGAACAGGGGTTCCGTATCTACCAGCCGGACTGTGAGTTGCCCGAAAAGGGGCACTGGTGTCCGCCCACCCTTGTGGAGGGTGTCAGCCAGTCACACAGGATTGTTCAGGAAGAAATTTTCGGGCCCGTACTGACCATACAAACCTTCCGTACACCCGATGAAGCGGTGGCTCTGGCCAATAATACCCCTTACGGACTCTCCGGGGGGGTTTGGACGGACAAGGGTTCCAAGATCTTCAAGGTCAGCAGCCGTATCCGCGCGGGTGTGATATGGGCCAATACATTCAACAAATTTGATCCCACTTCGCCATTTGGCGGCTACAAAGAAAGTGGCATGGGCCGCGAAGGCGGCATGCACGGACTCTCACCCTATCTGGAGGTATCGGAATGACAAAACGCCTGCCTGTTATGAAAACCCGTAAACTCTATATTGGCGGTGCCTTCAAGCGTTCGGAATCCGAACATTCCTACCCGGTGACAGATAAAAAGCAGGAACCGCTGGCCCATCTGTGCCGTTCTTCCCGAAAAGATCTGCGCAATGCCGTAGAGGCTGCCCGCAAGGCATTCGGAGGCTGGTCGGCCCGTTCCGCGTACAACCGCGGACAGATTCTTTACCGGATGGCCGAGATGCTGGAGGGTCGCCGGGAACCGTTCATCCATGAACTGGAACAGATCTCGCTTACACGGCAACAGGCCGAAGCCGAAACGGATGCCGCCATTGACCGGCTGGTTCATTATGCGGGGTGGACCGACAAGTACCCGACGCTTTTCAGCAGTGTGAATCCCGTCGCCGCGCCCTATTTCAATTTTTCTATCCCCGAGCCGTGTGGAGTGGCTGGTATCATATCACCGGAAGACCAGGCCCTTATTGCACCCGTATCACTCATGGCCCCGGTCATTGCCGGCGGGAACACCTGTGTTCTGCTGACTTCAGAGCAGATGGGCAGTGTGGCCTGTACTTTGGCGGAAGTCCTCCATTCCTCCGACCTGCCCGGTGGTGTAGTTAATATACTCACCGGCATACGTTCCGAACTGGTTCCTCATCTGGTCCGCCACCTTGATGTCAATGTCCTGATTCTCGCGGCAGATGACTCTGACATGAAAAAAGAAATACAGGAAAACGCGCATTTGAACGTTAAAAGGGTGCACATTTATGAACAGAAGGACTGGAATAAAGAAACAACACAATCTCCGTACCGGATCATGGATGCGCAGGAGATAAAAACAACCTGGCACCCGGTAGGTTATTAGACGGACCGGCCGACGTTCCCGGACGTGCCTCCGGAAAGATATACGAGCAATAATGGGATCATGACAGAATACATTTTATACGACAAGTCGTTCCTTTTTGCCGGGATCCTCGGTTTATTTCTCGCGGTATTTGCCACGGGCTGTGCTGCCCCGGAGGAGCTGACGGAAAAGGATGTGGAGATGCTGATCGAAAGAGCATTTGAGGAGTACCGGGATTTGTCGGATCAACTGGAAGAGACCGCTTATACCGAGGATCCGAAGGACAGGGCTACCGTGGCTGTCATGGAGCAGCGCGCGCTTGAGCTGCTTGGGGAACTGCCCGACCTGGGCGTGCCTCTGGGTTCGCTGCGAAGCCATTTGGCAGATCAGAAGAGAATAGCCCAAAACCTGACTCCGGAAATCTATCTTCAGACGGTCGAGGAGCGTCAGCGCGATCCTGGTGACCGGGGCTTTCGCATTCAGATCATCTCGACGCGGGATGCGCGACTCGCCGACGAGGTCCGGGAGGATTTCGAAGAGTGGTTCCGGAGCGTGAGCGCCCCGCCCTATCCGCATACCTACATGTCATTCCAGCCACCCTTTTACAGGGTGCAGGTCGGGGATTTCCGCAGCCGTGACAAAGCAATGGAATTCACTGAGTTCCTTCGCTTACGCTATCCTGACGCATGGGTGGTTCACAGCCAGATCCAGCCAGCCCGGGTGATGCGATAAACGGCTTCGCGCCGGCGCAAGATCTTCCGGTGGCACATCAACCGGTTATTGCGGCACAGCGTCTGTTTTGCAATGGCGCATCGGCCAGTTGTTGCGGAACTGCGTCTCTTATGCAGTAACAACACCGACCTGGTGTTACGGCACAGCGTCTGTTTTGCAATGGCAACATCGGTCTGCCAATGCGATGTTATCTCAACACGGCAAGATGCTTTCAGGTCTCTGTATCGGCGTAGGCAGAAAGGTCGGGACAGCTACACATGAGATTGCGGTCGCCGTACACCTCGTCAATACGCCCTACCGATGGCCAGTACTTGGCCGCTCGAATCCAGTCCAGCGGAAAAACCGCCTCCGACCGGCTGTAGGGCATCTCCCAGGTATCGGCGGTTACCGCTTCGGCCGTATGCGGCGCCATTTTGAGCGGATTTTTTTCCGGGTCGAACCGGCCTTCCGCGATGGCGTCAATTTCCTTGCGAATGGCGATAAGAGCGTCACAAAAACGGTCCAGTTCCGCTTTGTTTTCGGTTTCCGTGGGCTCAATCATCATGGTACCAGGTACCGGGAAAGACACCGTGGGGGCATGATACCCATAATCCATCAGCCGTTTCGCCACGTCGGTGGCCTCCACGCCGGTTGTCTGCCGGAAACCCCTGAGCTCAATGATCATTTCGTGGCCGACACGCCCATTTTCGCCAACATAAAGTGGCTGGAAGTGTGGTTTGAGCCGATGCATGATGTAGTTGGCATTGAGGATGGCCAGCTTGGTAGCCCGGGTCAGGCCTTCGGCTCCCATCATACGAATATAGGCATAGGATATCGCCAGGATGCCGGGACTCCCGTATGGTGCGGCCGAAACGGCACCCTCTTTGCGTTCCAGACGGAAGTGGCCGGGCAGGAACGGTGTCAGATGGGCGGCAACACCTATCGGTCCCATGCCGGGACCCCCACCGCCATGCGGTATGCAAAAGGTTTTATGAAGGTTCAGGTGGCAGACATCCGCCCCGATACGGGCCGGTGATGTAAGACCGACCTGGGCGTTCATATTGGCGCCATCCATATATACCTGTCCGCCATGCTCATGGATCAGATCACAGACCACCCGAATATTCTCCTCGAAAACACCATGGGTTGAGGGATACGTGACCATAAGTGCCGCCAGATGGTCTTTGTGGAGCAGTACTTTTTCACGCAGATCCTCAAGGTCGATATTTCCCTGTTCGTCGCATTTGGTGATGACCACTTTCATTCCGGCCATCACAGCGCTGGCGGGGTTGGTGCCATGGGCCGATGAGGGTATGATGGTGACATTGCGATGCGGTTCGCCTCTGGAAATATGCCAGTCTCGGATCGTCATCAAACCGGCATACTCGCCCTGTGCCCCCGAATTGGGCTGCATGGATATGGCATCAAAGCCGGTGATTTCACAAAGCCAGCCGGACAGGTCCTCAATGATGCCGGCATAGCCCATGGTCTGATCCTCCGGTGCAAAGGGATGGATATCGGACAGTTCGGGCCAGGTAACGGGCAGCATTTCCGTAGTGGCATTGAGTTTCATGGTGCAGGAACCCAATGATATCATGGAATGCGTAAGTGAAATGTCGCGGTTTTCCAGTCGTTTTAGGTAGCGGAGCATCTCATGTTCGGTGTGGTAGCTGTTGAAAACCGGGTGCGTCAGATAGCTGGTCGTACGTTCAAGTTCCTGCGGATACGAAACCGTGACCGAAGCATCCAGTTTGCCGGTATCAGGAACCGGGCGCCCTGATGCAAGAGCAAAAATCTCCAGCAGGGTACGGACATCCGCCGGTTCTTTGGCCTGATCGAACGATATTCCAATGAAACTATCATCAAAATAGCGCAGGTTGATACCTCTTTTTTCCGACTCTTTCCGGATCGTCTGAAGCATGCCCGGACTGTGCACACAAACTTTCAGCGTATCGAAATAATGCCGGTTCACCTGATCATACCCCAGTTCCCTGAGTCCGAGATCCATCAGTTTTGCGAGGCCATGGATCCGCGAGGCAATCCGCCGCAGACCTTTGGGTCCGTTGTAAACGGCATAGGCACCTGCCATCACGGCCAGCAGTACCTGGGAGGTGCAGATATTGGAGGTGGCCTTTTCCCTTCGGATATGCTGTTCACGGGTTTGCAGGGCCATACGGTAGGCCGTCTTGCCGGCACGATCCACCGAGGCGCCGATCATGCGTCCGGGCACCTGCCGCTTGAAAGCATCACGGGTGGCGAAATAGGCTGCATGGGGTCCGCCGAAACCAAGCGGTACACCAAAGCGCTGTGTGCTGCCAAATACGACATCGGCCCCCATTTCTCCGGGCGGTTTAATGAGAACCAGGCTCATCAGATCTGCTGCAACCGCCACTCCGATTCCCTTTTCATTGGCTTTGGCGATGAGGGGTTCGATAGTCCGTATTTCGCCGTTGCCATCGGGGTATTGCAGCAGGATTCCTAAGAGGGTCTCGTCATCCAGGTCAAGCTGGTCGGGATGGCCGATGACCAGTTCGATGCCCAGTGGTTCGGCCCGTGTTTTCAGCACATCCAGAGTCTGTGGAAAACAGAGACTGCTGACGAAGAAACGGCCGGCCTTCTTCCGGTCGCCCTTGCGGGTATCACGGATCAGTGTCATGGCTTCCGCCGCGGCGGTCGCCTCATCAAGAAGCGAAGCATTGGCTATCTCCATGCCGGTCAGATCGATGACCATGGTCTGGTAATTGATGAGCGCTTCCAGGCGGCCCTGCGATATTTCGGCCTGATATGGGGTATAGGCGGTATACCAACCCGGGTTTTCAAGGATGTTTCGCTGGATCACGGCGGGCGTTACGGTTTCGTAATAACCCATGCCGATATAATTGCGGAAGATCTTGTTTTTTGATGCCAGACGCCGAAACTCGCGTATGAAATGGTATTCACTGAGCGGCTCGGGCAGTTTCAGCGCTTGGTCCAGGCGTATGGA
>SLHZ01000260.1 GCA_007135895.1 Balneolales bacterium
GAGTTGAAGGCAATGAAAAAAGCAGAATTTGGATTGATTTCTCATGAAAATTATTGAACAGGCAATTAAAAACCGGACACTGATTGTGTTTCTTGCCGGGATTCTGGTGATCTCGGGGCTCTATTCGTACATATCGATACCCAAGGAATCGGCCCCGTCCATTGATATCCCCCTCTTTATTATCTCCACCATATATCCCGGTATTGGTCCATCAGACATGGAGGCGCTGGTTACGCATCCGCTGGAACGGGAACTGCAGGGTATTGAAGGAGTGCGGGAAATACGTTCCACTACTTTTGAGGGCTTCAGCAGCGTCATTGTCGAGTTCGACCTTGATGTGGCCAATATCGTGGCCAGCCAGCGGGTTCGCGAACAAGTGGATCTGGCGCGGACCGAATTGCCGGCCGATGCCCAGGATCCCATCATTACCGAGTTCAGTATTGATGACTTTCCGATCATGACGGTCAACCTGGCCGCTGACTACCCTCTGGCCCGGCTTACCCAGATTGCCGAGCGCCTTGAGGATGAACTGGAGACCATTCCCGGTGTGAGAGAAGTGGATTTGATTGGTGGTATTGAACGTGAAATACAGGTCAATGTGAGCCTGAATGCCATGAAGGGATACAACGTCTCTTTCGGCCAGATCATCCACGCGATTCAGACACAGAATCTTACGATTCCGGGTGGAAGCATTGACGTGGACCGGCTTTCCTATCTTTTGCGGATATCGGGTGAGTTCCAGCATCCCAATGAGATTGAGGACCTGGTGGTTTTTTCACCCCCTTCCGGAGGTGGTGGAGGATCCGGACAGAGCGGAGGTAATGGCGGAGGCGGACCGTCCGGAGCGACCGGCATGGTCTATGTGAGGGATCTTGCAGAAGTGGTCTACGGCTTCAAGGACAGACAGAGCTATGCCCGTCTCACTGCCTACCAGGTAGAGGTTGACGGAGGGGAGCTGGTCCCTGTTCCCGATCACGAAATCCTGGAGAAGCAGGTGGTCAGCCTGAATATCAAGCAGCGTTCCGGTTCCAATATTCTGGAAATCTCCGAAGCTGTCCATGAAGTGCTTGAAGGGTTTGTTTTCCCGGCCGGAACGCAGATTGTGCTGACCAATGATGCCAGTGAAGATATCCGTTCCCTGATCAGTGATCTGGAGAACAGTATCATCAGCGGTATGTTGTTCGTGGTTCTTGTACTGGTATTCTTCCTGGGCATAAGAAATGCGTTGCTGGTGGGAACGGCGGTTCCGCTTGCAATATTTGTCGGATTTCTGATTATGACACTGCTTGGGTTCACCGTGAACTTTGTCATTCTTTTCAGCCTCATCATGGCTCTGGGACTGCTGGTCGACAACTCGGTGGTCATCGTTGAAAACATCTACCGGTTCCGTGAGGCCGGCCATGAGCGGTTTGAAGCCGCCCGACTGGGAGCTAATGAAGTGGGCTATGCCCTTCTGGCATCCACGGCCACTCTGGTTGCCGCCTTCCTGCCCATGCTTTTTTGGCCGGGCATTATTGGAAAGTTCATGGGATTCTTCCCGAGGACACTGATTATCGTGCTTTTGAGCTCGCTTTTCATAGCTCTGGTGATCTATCCTACTCTGACAGGTTTTCTGGTCCGGCTGGATACCGAAAAAAAACAAAAAAAAGGACGTTTGACCCGGTTTACAATTATTTTGGCGGGCTTGTTTGCCGCCGCCGTTGTGGGCTTGAGCAATCCGGTAACACTGTTTGTACTGATTCTCATTATCCTGTTTTTCGTGATCACTTACCGCCTGATTGTTAAACCGCTTGGCACGGTCTTCACGGGCAGGATATTGCCGGCAGTCATTGAAAACTACAAGTTGTTCCTGCGATGGATGCTCGTACGTGACTATCATGTAAAACATGCTTTTATCCGTAATACTTTTTCTCTCTCCTGCTTCAGTGCCGGGCTCCTGATTCTGCTCCTTGGTGGAATCCTTTCGATTTTTCTGGGGACCGCCGCGATGCCACTGGTGATTCTCGGGTCCCTTGCAGCTGCCATAGGAGCCATCGGGATCATCATACACACATTTGAATCCCTTTTTCTGGGAGGTTTGAAGAGCGTGCTGGCGGGGTTAGCCATTGCTCTGGTCTTCTTGCTCACAGCGGGCGGGTTCACGTTACTGGGAGTGGAATATACGGCAGATGTACTTGCTGTACTGATGGTGTTGCCGGGTATTGTGTTTGTCACCGGCTTGGCAGGCATGTTGCGTTCGGCGTCGACTCCCTTGATACTGACGGATAACCGGGCCCGTCTTTTGAATATGGTATTTGGCACTCTTTTCGGCATTTTTGTGATCATGAACCTTATTCCGCCGGGCGTTGCGTTTTTCCCGGCCACGGATCCCAATCGAATCGATATCAGCATTGAGGGTCCGGTGGGTATGAACGTGGACGCCAGCGATCGACTTGTGCAGGAGATACAAGAGCGTCTTGGACGGTTGATTGAAGAGAATCCGGAGACAAAAGCCAGTTTGCAGAATGTACAGGTGAATGTGGGGATTGCTGCCACGGGTGGCTTTGGTGCCGGCTTTCCGAGTCCGGAGCGATCCCGCATCTCTTTGAACATGATTGATTTTTCGGACCGGCAGGAAGCCAGTACCGCTACCATGAGTAAAGTTCGTGATGCCCTTCGGGGGATTCCGGATGCGCTCATTCAGGTATCAGGACAGGATATCGGTCCGCCTACGGGTGCTCCGGTGACTATTGAGATATCCGGTGACGATTTTTCCGAGGTGGAGCGGTTAACCCGCGAAATCAGACAGAAACTGCAGGATGCCGAATTCAGCGGCAGAATACCCGGCCTGGTGGATGTGCGTGACAACGTAAGTGGCGGTGTACCTGAGTACGGAATATATATCGATCATGAGAAAGCCAGAAAATTCGGTCTGACTCTGATGGATATCGCCCAGACGGTGCGTATCGCCATCAATGGACTCGAGGCCGGAAGTTTTCGTGACGGGGAAGAAGAATATGACATCGTGGTTCGTTTGCGTGAGGAAGACCGGAGGGATCTTGACAATCTCCGGGATCTCACGATCAACCAGATGGGGCAGCAAGTGCCTCTGGTTTCCGTGGCTGATTTCAGGGAAGGGGTGGGACCCGGAAGGATAACACGACTGAACCTGCAACGCACGGCGATTGTGGAAGCCGATGCTGCTCCGGGTTTCAGCGGTCCGCAAGTCCTGACCCAGGTGCAGGACTATTTGAGCGACTACACGCAATCCATACCTGTTGGATATACCTTGAAGTATACTGGTGAAAGCGAAGATCAGGATGAGAGTTTCGGTTTTTTGGGTACGGCACTTGTTATCAGTTTTGCCTTGATCTTTCTGATTCTGCTGGCCAAGTTCAACAGCCTGGTTATTCCATTTATCATTGTGATTGCCGTTGGACTCAGTCTTTTCGGGGTGTTTTTGGGACTGATTGTCACCAGAACGGAATTCAGTGTCATGGTTTTTGTTGGGATTATTGCATTGGCCGGTATTGTCTGCATCAATAACATTGTGCTTGTAGAGTATATCAAGCAGCTGTTAGACAAGGGCATGACACGTATGGAAGCGATCATCGAGGCCGGCGCCATCCGCTTGCGCCCGGTTCTTTTAACAGCCTTTACAACGATTCTCGGCCTGGTGCCGCTGACTTTTGGAATCGATATCGACTATATCGGATTGATCACATCCATGGATCCCGCATTTCGAATTGGTACCGAAAGCACCCAGTTTTGGGGCCCGATGGGGATTACGATTATCAGCGGACTGATGTTTGCGACGTTCCTCACCCTGGTGATTGTCCCGGTCATGTATTCCGTACTTGACTCATTGACAAAAGTAGTCCGAAGGGCTTATCGCCTCGAAGAGTAGCGAATAGCCGGAAGTTCAGCGAAGTACCCAAGGATATCTTTAAGTCGTAATACCAGTGATGGGTCCACAGGATAGCTATAAACCGGAAGTACAACAAACGGCCGCTGGGACATCTGTGGATTGCCCGGCCGGCGTTATTTTTTTTCGACAATGGCGATCGTGCAGCGGCTGGTGCATACCAGCCGCTCTTTGTCATCGCTGATGCTTATATCCCACAGATGGGTTGTGCGTCCCCTGTGAATCATTCGCGCATGAGCATGGATACTGCCCTTGTTTACCGGGCGCAGATGGTGGGCGCTGATTTGCTGGCCTGCAACGGCGGAGACTTCACTGTCTGTGAGCATCAAGCTTCCGAGGGAAGCTGCCGTTTCAGCCAGGGCTGCTGATGCTCCGCCATGAAGATAGCCCAGTGGCTGCATCAGCGTCCGGCTGACGGGCATGCGTGCTTTGACTTCACCTTCCTGTAGAAGCGTTACGCTGATGCCGAGAGTGGCTGTGAGACCGGTTTGCAGATCGGGTTGCAACCGCTTCCATTTCCTCTGCCATTTGACCGGTATATCCACTTTAGAATCCACTGGTGGAGTGCCGGTTGAGTCGAATCGAGCCTTCCATGACGGAGACGGCTTCACCGGCTATCTGAATAATCACGACTTTTCCGTCCCGGATCACCATATTGACATTGACGATGCCGGGTCGTCCGATATATTCGCCTTGTGATGCGCGAAAAGAGAAGTGTTTTTTATCTGGATTGAGGAATCCGTTTTCCCACAGGAAAGCGGCCATAGGTCCGTTGGCTGAGCCGGTTACAGGATCTTCGATGATACCCAGGGAGGGGGCGAAGAAGCGCATGACCCAGTCCTCCTCCAGTTCACCGGTATCGGTTGTAACAACGGCAAATCCGTTGAGATCGTGACGTTCATTGAGTGTCCGCAACAGATGCTGATTGGGTTCCAGGGTTTCCAGACTGTCGAGGTTGCGCACTGGAACATAGCAATATCCGTTATCGGTGATTTGGGGTTTGACCTTTTCACTCAATTCGATGTCAGCCAGTCCCAATGCTCCGCACAGATAGCGGATGTCGCCGGGATAGGGGAAAAAGCGTGGGTTGGGCAGCGTAAACTTGATATAGGGCCGGAGGTTGGCCCATTCCACGTCGACGGTCAGGATACCACTTCTGGACTCAACCAAAAATGACTGTGGTTCGTCAATTTGCAGGTCGAAACGTCCTTCTTCGGCCAATGCATGAAAAGCGGCTATCGTGGCATGACCGCAAAGCTCCACCTCCTGGGTGGGTGTGAACCATCGAATTTTGAGATCGTGTTTTTCACTTTCTGCGGGCAGGATGAAAGCGGTTTCCGTGGCATTGATTTCGCGGGCGATATTTTGCATGTCGACTTTTCGGAGATTTTCCGAGTCGAGAATCACGCCGGCGGGATTTCCGGTAAAAGGTTTACGGGTAAAAGCGTCAACCTGTCGAAAGCGGATGGTTGAAACAGCCATTGATTATCGTCAGGATTAGGTTACATGATTTTTATTCAAGAATTTCAATTAATTCGACATCAAAAAAAAGGGTTGCATTGGGTGGTATCACACCGCCGGCACCCGTTTCTCCGTAGCCAAGGTGGGGCGGGATCACCAGCGTTCGCTTTTCGCCTGCACTCATGGCGAGCAGGCCTTCGTCCCATCCGGGGATGACTTGCCCTACGCCGACCTGAAACTCAAAAGGCATATCGCGAATGGTGGAACTGTCAAACATGCTTCCGTCTTTAAGATAGCCGGAGTAGTGAACGCGGATCATGCTTCCTTCGCCGGGTTGATCGCCCTGTCCTGTTTCATGGATATAGTATCGGAGTCCGCTATCGGTGCTGCTGAGCTCCTCTTCATTGTATTCCCATGGTCTGGGAGGCTTTTTTATAGCGATCAGCTCGATGTCCATGAAGATATTTTCGCCGGCTGGAATAAAGCCCTCGATTCCCTCTTCACCGAAAGCAAGATGAGGAGGTATGCTCAGAGTCCGTTTACCGCCTTCTTTCATTCCGATCATCCCGTCATCCCATCCCTTGATGGGCAGCTGTCCGGAGCCTACCTGGATGATAATGGGTTGATCCCGCTCATACGTAGATTCGAAGACCTCTCCGCTTTCAAGTGTCCCTTCAAAGTGGATGGTCAGGAAGTCCATGGGCTCTGCTTCAGGACCGCTTCCGGTTCTGGTATCGGTAATATGCAGGCCATCCTCGGTGACATAGGTGTCATCGCCGGAGCATGCCTGGAGCAGAGAGAATGTAAAAATGACAGGAAGTGACAAGTAGACGAGTTGACGTACCTGTTTTGTAAATGAATTCATGAGATCAGATAGAAGGTTTCAGTTTGTACGTATTGTGAATCGCAAACCATTGTACAAGAATAGCAGATTTTGAAACCAATTCATAGACAAAAAACGATGCATTGGAGTCAAAATCAGGAGCCTGTCGTCAAGAGGAGGATGGTTGGATAATGGAAAAGTTGACGAGGGTTTCAGAGAGGTGATACAGTTCGCTGATTCCAAAGACAGGCGGCTGTCCGGTTCGGACGGAGCGGAGGAAGTGGCCCAGAAGATGGCGGGCCGGTTCGCGATAGTCAAATCTCATGACTTCGGGAGTGTAGCTTGGGCCACCCTGAAGAAGCCATTTTTTGATGACCTGTTCGTTTATCTGGCATACTGCTGCCATTTTATCTCCGGTAACAAAGCGGGAGTGCCGGTTTTCGAGTCCAAAAGCATTGAGAAGGATTGTGGCGGTGGCATCATTGGCAAACTGCAGGCGGTATTGAAGCATGCTGGCTGTATCGGGAAGTACCCCGTCGAGTTGTACCAGCCGGCTTTTTGTCCACTCGAGGCACAAGGAAATCTCTTCCAGCAGGTTTCTTTGCAGGGTTGTCTTGTTGGGTGCGAAATTAGGGCCGGGCCACTCCCGGTGAATGTGAATTTTTCGGGGTATGGCGATATGATTGAAGAGCCAGCGCGTGGTTGGCGCATAATGCGACCACATGGAAAACATGACTACGGATCCGGCTTCGTCAGCCGCTTCATGCCATGACAGGATGGTTTGGTGATCTGTTGGCAGCGGGGCAACCCAAAGAATGTGACATCCGTGTTTGAGGGCATCGGTTATCTCGGCCAGAGTTGTTTTATCGTGTGCAGCTTCGGCAAGTATAAGGCACGCATCAAACTTCTCCTTCGGTGAAAGGCTGGTGGTGATGACGGCTTCATGGACATCCGTTATGAAACGGAGGTGCTGTTCCCATGTCATTGCCATCGACTGCGGGCCGATGATACCGACTTTCATGTTGATCTACCGTGTTGTCTGAGCTCCGAACTATGCTCTGGGCATGATGATGGCGAGTACCAGATAAAGCAATACAAAGGTACCCACACCAAGGATGGCAGCAAAGACAAATATGATGCGTACAATGGTGGCATCCCATCCGAGATACTCGGCAATGCCGCCACAGACACCCAGCAGTATCTTGTCATGTGCTGATTTGGTGAGGCGTTTCATCTGTTTTATTATTTTGGGATTTCGATTTCCTCAACCATTCTATCTGATTGATAATGTACATGATCATACGCCATTATTGCAATATTTGTTGCAATCACGGGGCAAGACTGCAGATTGTGAAAACGAACCGGGCGGTGCACAAGAGCCGGGTGGTGCAAACGAACCGGGTGGTGCACATGAAGTCGGTGTCGTATATATCACGGATTGTTCAAATAAACCGTACGGCAGCATAAGATCACAGACGACGGGAACGAAACCGATCGCATTGTTCTTTGGTGTTAGAAAGAAAAGATGAACGCATATCTCATATCGCAACTCATGAGCTGGGAACTTATCGAAGCATTAAACATATAACCTGATGAAATGTCCATGACCGTAGTCCAGTTACACAGGCACATGATTAAAAACGTCATGGGCACTCCATCTGTCCGCTTAAATCCAAAAAATATTTACAGATGAAATGTCCATGACCGCAGTCCAGTCACACAGGCGCATGATTAAAAAAGTCATGGACACTCCATCTGACCTTATAAATTAATTTATTAAACAGATGAAAACCATCAATAGTTTGCGAAAGCATGTAAGAGTGGGTGGCACGCCTGAAGCGAGCCGGCCGGGTGCCTATGTGCTCTACTGGATGCAGATCAA
>SLHZ01000063.1 GCA_007135895.1 Balneolales bacterium
CCACCTGCCGGACAAGGTCGCGGATGCCTTCACGAATACCCCGGAAGGCGCGGCCTCCGCCTTTTTGCCGAAGCTCCTGAAGAGGGTTCAAATGCACAATCACCGCATCGGCCCTTATGGTGTCAATCATCAGGCGTATGTTATCAGCCGACATGCCGCCCCTCAATTCTGCACCTCCGATATTCGAGGCAATAAAGGCAGTGGGCGCCTCTTTGCGAACGATCTCAAAGGTCTTCCTGAGGTCTGTTTTCTCCAGCATGACACGCTGGCTTCCCACCCCGAAAGGAAGATTATAAGTCTCGCAGAATGCTGCAATTATCGCATTAACAGGCGTTGTATCATGATGCCCTCCTGTCATTGACGAAATCATGAGCGGATAAGAGAACCAGCGATGAAGAAAACGTGTCTCGCACGAGATATCCCCGAGATCGGTCTCCGGCAGCGCATTGTGGATGAAATCAAACCGTTCAAAACCGGTTGTTTTTTCATAAGCGGCACGGCCGGTAACGGTTATATCAATATGCTCTATTTTCCTGCTGACAATGTCATCCATGGATAGTCAATTTTTTTCGGAATAGGCTTCTAAAACATTTTTTTTTTTTTTTTTTGCAATTATTACTTGAGTTCAGGTGTCACAATGATATGGCAAATATCCTCAGATATAGCAAATATTTTCACCTGTATGATTAAATATTCTCACCCCTGTTCCATATAATATCGCAGAAATCCTCACATCCCTGCTCCTAAGTGCCTTATACCGACTGTATGCGGATACCGGGATCAATTCTGCGGACCATGCTTTCGATGGCATACAGTGTACCGGTTGTGGCGGTGGGACAGGTGCCGCAAGCTCCCTGATAGTGCACCTTGAGCAGGTCGCCCTCCAGAGAAACGACTTTCAGTCCCCCCCCATCAGCAAGCAGGTAGGGACGCACCTGCTCGTCCAGCATCTTGTTAATCTCAACCAGACGCGGATCTTCAGACTCCTGCGCTTCCCGGCTTACGTGGACATTGGGGTCGTCGGTTTCCAAATGCTCCATGGCTTCCGCCTCTCTGATGGGCGGAGCCAGCTGACGGAGAAGGGTATTCCAGTCAATGCCACCGTCCTGCGTAACGGTAATATAACGATCCACATAGTACACAGAAATCACGTGTGGAATATTGAACAATTCGATGGCAAAGGGGTCGGCCTGAGCCTCATCCGGAGACTCATAGGATCTGGTCACCCCCCGGGTTATGGGTTCGCGAAGCACAAACCGCATGGCATCGGGATTGGGTGTCCGTTCTATTTCAGCAATTTTCGGCATAATAATAGAAAGTTGATTTCATTACGTTTTTATAAAGATCACTGACACATCACTCGGTCGTTACTTTTTTTTCACCTTTCAGGGCGGCATGGAAGGTATGCCAGCTCAATGTCGCACATTTTACTCTCGCCGGCAGATTCCGCACCCCGGCAAAAACTTTGAGACGCCCCAGGTCACCCGGGTCCGTTTCGGGGTCACGCTTGCCCTGGGCCATTTCATGAAACTGATGGAACATTTTTTCCGCCTCAGTGACGGTCTTGCCCTTGAGCATGGACGTCATCATGGACGCGGAGGCTTTGGATATGGCGCATCCGTCACCGCTGAAGGTGATATCGGTGATGATGCCGCTGTCATCCACATTCAGATAGACATGGTACCGGTCACCGCAGAGCGGGTTGTGGCCCGCTGCTTCATACATCGCCGGATCCAGAATCCGGTAGTTTCGCGGAGTCTTGTTATGGTCAAGAACAACCTGTTTATAAATCTCGCTGGTCTTGCTGTCCATCATGAGATGATGATTAGATCCGGGATAATCGGATCATTAGATAATGGGACTATTGGTTGAATATAACGCTACCGAAACACTTTTATCGCCTCGCGAAGAGCATGGACGAGCAGGTCAATCTCTTCCCTTCTGTTGTATACGGCCATGGACGCGCGTGTAGTGGCAGTGAGCCCATAACGTTCCATCAGAGGCTGGGTGCAGTGATGACCGGTACGGACCGCCACGCCTTCAAAATCCAGGATGGTTCCAATATCATGCGGGTGGATTCCGTCGACGACAAAGGATACCACAGCCGATTTCTCGCGTGCCGTGCCGATGATACGCACTCCATCGACGGCTGTGAGCTGCTGTGTGGCGTAATCCAGCAGATCCTTTTCCTGCTTTTGAATCTCTTCGTAGCCCAGGGTCATCAAATACTCTGCTGCCTTACCCATTCCTATGGCCCCGGCAATATGGGGTGTACCCGCTTCAAACTTGTAGGGCAGTTCGTTGTAGAGTATTTCATCAAAAGAAACACTCAGGATCATATCACCGCCGCCCCGCCACGGAGGCATCTTCTCAAGGTGCTCCTTTTTGCCATATAACAGGCCAATACCGGTGGGACCAAACATTTTGTGTCCCGATGCCGCATAGAAGTCGCACCCCAGATCCTGAACATCCACCGGCATGTGGGATACGGCCTGGGCGCCATCCACCAGAACCGGAACTCCCCGGGCATGCGCCATCCGGGTGATTTGTTTGACCGGATTGACGGTCCCCAGTGTATTGGAGACATGCACAATGGATACAAGACGGGTCCTTGGACTCAGCAGCGATTCATAGGCCTCCAGATCGAGCTCTCCATCATCGGTGACGGGGATCACTTTAAGTACCGCCTTTTTTTCGTCGCAAAGCATGCGCCAGGGAACAATATTGGAGTGGTGTTCCATGGTACTGAGAATAATCTCATCACCCGGAGCTACCTGGGTGCGTCCCCACGACTGCATAACCAGGTTGATGGCGTCGGTTGTTCCGGAGGTAAAGATGACCTCCTTCGCATCAGCAGCATTGATGAGGCGGCGAAGGCTCTCTCGTCCCGCTTCCATGGCATCGGTCGCCTGCTGACTAAGCTGATGCACTCCGCGATGCACATTGGCGTGATACCGGCTGTGATAGTCGCGGTACGCCTCCATGACCTGCAACGGCATCTGACTGGAGGCCGCATTATCAAGATAGACCAGTGGTTTGCCATGTACATGGCGGTTCAGAATGGGAAAATCATCCCGGCACCGGGCCGCTGTGAGTTGCTGTTTCACATCAGGCATACTGTTTTATGGAACGGCTTTTACTGGTAAACTCCTTCACTTCTTTGCTGAGACGCTCCCGGATGGACCTGACCGGGATGGAATCAATCACATCAATGGCAAAACCGTAGGTCAGCAGTTCGCGGGTCCGGGCTGCACCCAATCCGCGTGTCTTGAGATAAAACATCTCCTCGGCATTGAGCTGACCGATTGTGGCGCCATGGCTGCAGGAAACATCATCGGCGAAGATCTCAAGCTGGGGTTTGGTATAGGCCGTACCGGTATTGGACAGTTGCAGGTTGCGGTTTTCCTGGAAAGCATCGGTTTTCTGGGCATCCTGGCGGACAAATATCTTGCCGTTGAAGACCGAGGTTCCTTCCCCGTCGATAATGCATTTGTGCAGCTGATGGCTGGTACAGTTGGGCATGGTGTGATCCATGACGCTGTGAGTATCGGACAGCTGATTGCCATTGACCATCACCAGTCCGTCAAGAGTGGCGTGGGTGTTTTCGTCGGTCAGTACCGCTTTGACATCACTGCGCGAGAGTAGTGATCCCAACTGAACAGAATAGGACTTGTAGTTGCTGTCCCGGCTGATATTGGCTGCCAAACGGGAGATATGAAACGCTTTTTTGCTATCCCTTTGCAGTTTGACATGAGTCATATGAGCATTTTCCGCAAGTGTGATCTCCGAAACCGGGCAATTCAAGTACGTATTATCGCCCAGTCCGATATGGTCTTCTACTACGGTCATGGAACTGGACGAACCGCCTATCACCAGGCAGCGCGGCGCCATGAAATACCCTTCCTTCACACCGCAGTTGACAAATAGAAGCTGAACGGGCTCCTCAATGTGAACCCCATCGGGCACATAGATAAAGGCGCCGCCTGAAAAAACGGCGGTATTCAGCGAAACAAACGGATCATCCTCCCATTGCGCATATTGTCCGATATACCTGACAGCTTCGGGGTGGCCCTGCTTCAGTACGTCAGCGAGGTTGGCTACAATCACCCCTTCCGGAAGACGGTCGGTCTGCGACCAGCGATCGCTGAAGACACCATTGATAAAGGTCAGGTGATGGTGCTCGGCTTCGGGATAGATATAGGATTTCAGATCCAATGGCATATCCTTTTCCGCGATTTGTCCGGCCGGAACGAAATCTTCTCTTTCGAGGGATTTCAGGCCGCAGTACTTCCACTCTTCATCCCGTGCGGTCGGCAGCTGCCGGCCTGTGAGAAAGGTTCGGGCCTCCTGCCTGAGAACCTCCACCTTTTGATGCAACGGCTCTGCCGGTCCAGCCGACAGCAGCAGACGATCCAGAAAAGGAGTTTCTCTTTGCCGTTGTTTCATGATCCCGCCTCTCCGTTTACTTCCGTATCGGCAGTGATCCAGTCATAACCGTGTTCTTCCAGTTCGAGAGCCAGTTCCTTACCACCGGAACGGTGTATGCGTCCCCGGACCAGCACATGCACAAAATCGGGCGTGATATAGTTCAGAATACGCTGATAATGCGTCACCAGCATCACGGCGTTTTCACCCGAAGCCAGTTTGTTAATCCCTTCCGATACAATGCGCAATGCATCGATATCCAGACCCGAGTCGGTTTCATCGAGCAGCGCAAGGCGGGGATTGAGCACAGCCATCTGAAGTATTTCATTACGCTTTTTCTCTCCGCCGGAGAAACCGGCATTGACATTGCGATCCATAAAACGGACATCCATATCCAGCAGTTTCAGCTTATCAGCCACATAATCCTCAAATTCCAGCGGATCCAGCGGGTCCAGCCCGTGCTCTTTGCGGACTTCGTTGTAGGCTTCCCGCATCAGCATGGAGTTGCTGACTCCCGGAATTTCAACGGGGTACTGGAAGGCCATAAAGACGCCTCTCCGCGCCCGCTCATCCGGCTCCATCTCAAGCAGGTCTTCACCGTTATAGATAATTTCCCCTTCGGTCACTTCGTATGAGGGGTGTCCGGCCAGTACTTTGGCGAGGGTGCTTTTTCCACTGCCGTTGGGTCCCATGATGGCATGTACTTCACCTGCCTTGATTTCGAGATCAATTCCCTTGAGGATCTCAACTCCTTCCACTTCAGCGTGGAGATTTCTGATTGAAAGCATGAAAATGATAACTGTTTTGGTGGTTAATTGTCAGGTTAAATCCGGGATGGCAGGGCACCCGGCCGGGAGGTGTTATCCTACGCTGCCCTCCAGTTTGATACCGAGTAGTTTGACTGCCTCGACCGCGAATTCCATTGGAAGCTCCTTGAATACCTCTTTGCAAAAACCGTTGATAATAAGCGACACGGCGTTCTCCTCATCCAGGCCGCGCTGCTGGAGATAGAAAATCTGATCTTCACCGATCTTGGAAGTTGTGGCTTCGTGCTCCACACTGGAGGTGTTGTTTTTGGCCTCCAGATAGGGGAATGTGTGTGCTCCGCACCGGTCTCCGATCAGCATGGAGTCACAGACCGAATAATTGCGCGAATACTCGGCTTTCGGACCAATACGCACCAGTCCGCGATAACTGTTCTGTGATTTTCCGGCGGCAATTCCCTTGGATATAATCGTACTGTTGGTGTTTTTTCCCAGATGGATCATCTTGGTGCCGGTATCGGCTTCCATCAGGTCATTGGTCACCGCAACCGAATAAAACTCACCCGTTGAATGGTCCCCTTTCATGATGACGCTGGGATATTTCCAGGTAATGGCGGAACCGGTTTCGACCTGTGTCCACGAGATTTTCGAGTGATGGCCTTTGCAGAGACCTCGTTTTGTCACAAAATTGAATATCCCGCCCACCCCCTTTTCATCGCCTGAATACCAGTTTTGAACGGTAGAGTATTTAATCTGGGCCCTGTCCAATGCTACCAGTTCTACGACTGCGGCATGAAGCTGGTTTCTGCTGAACATGGGAGCCGTACATCCTTCCAGGTAGCTCACATAACTGTCCTCTTCGGCAATAATCAGGGTCCGCTCAAACTGACCGGACTCTTCGTTGTTAATCCGGAAGTAAGTTGACAGCTCCATCGGGCTTACCACGCCTTTGGGCACGTAGCAGAACGATCCATCCGAGAAGACGGCGGAGTTCATGGCAGCATAAAAGTTATCGGTGTAAGGCACAACCGATCCCATGTACTCTTTGATCAGATCCGGATACTTTTTTATGGCCTCCGAAATGGAACAGAAGACAACTCCGGCATCGGCCAGCTTCTCCTTGAAAGTAGTGGCAACCGAAACACTGTCAAATACGGCATCAACGGCAACACCGGCCAGCATTTTTTGCTCCGACAGCGGGATGCCCAGTTTTTCATAGGTATCCAGAATTTCCGGATCTACCTCGTCCAGACTGTTGAGTTGTGGCTTGAGCCTGGGGGCCGAATAGAACTGAATATCATCATAATTAATACGCGGATACCTGATGTTCGCCCAAAGCGGATCTTTCATCTTCGCCCAGTGCCGATAGGCCTTCAACCGAAATTCACGAACGAAAGCGGGCTCTTCCTTTATGTCGGAAATCAAGTTGACGATGTCTTCGTTGAGTCCCTTTGGAAAATGCTCATATTCGATGTTGGTCTTAAATCCGTATTTATAAGGCTGCTTGACCAGCTTCTCGATTGTTTGGGTATCACTCATTGTCTGGAAAATAGATTGGTGTTTAGATGGTTTTGCCCTTGCCGGACGGTATGGCCTTATCCGGTATGGCCTCACCCATTAATGGAACCACTGGCATACGACAGAAGTTCCTTATTTTGACAAAATCTAAATATACAGAATTACGCTCGCTTATTAAAACACCGAATCCGGTGATTATTATTTACAATCCGCGGATCATTATATTGCTTTTTTATGAGTACTCTACGCATGCGGGGGGTGCTTTTCGCATTATAAAAAACTCTCCTGGTATCCCTGAGGTTACTCTACGCATCCTGCAACTTTTTTTTGGACCATCGACCTTCACTGAAATCTGAAAGGTAATCAGACGTTTTCAGGCACCTGATTAGTAATCATTCCATCTTGAAACGAAAATACGATCCCATGACAAAAAGAAACCGGTATACTCTCGCAACCCTTGCAGCCCTGACCACACTTCTTGCACTGAATTTCTGTTCTCCCGGACAGGAAGCGGAAACAGGGTGTCCGGCCAATACCCCGGACTGGGCCATTTCGGCCACCATTTACGAAGTCAATCTGAGACAATACACTCCGGAAGGAACCTTTGAAGCCTTTGCCGAACATCTGCCACGGCTTCGGGATATGGGGGTAGATATTTTGTGGCTCATGCCGATACATCCCATCGGGGTCAAAGAGCGCAAAGGCACTATGGGCAGTTACTACTCGGTTTACGATTATTTCGATGTAAATCCGGAATTCGGCACGAAGGAGGATTTCCGGGACCTGGTCACCCGGATCCATGATCATGACATGTACATAATCCTCGACTGGGTAGCCAATCACACTTCATGGGACGCGGTGTGGACCCGGTCTCACCCCCATTTGTATACCCGGGACAATGAGGGCAACTTCATTATTCCACCGGGAACGGACTGGACCGATGTTATTCAGCTTGATTTTTCCAATCCGGAAACTCATGAGATGATGCACCAGGCGCTGGAATACTGGGTAAGAGAATTCCATATTGACGGCTACCGGTGTGATGTGGCCGAAATGGTACCCACGCCGTTCTGGAATGAGGCGCGCCGCCGTCTGGATGCCATCAAGCCGGTATTCATGCTGGCCGAGGCCGAAACACCCGAGCATCACGACCAGGCATTCGAGATGTCCTATGCCTGGGAGACCCATCACCGCATGAATGAGCTTGCCACAGGCCGCATTACCCTGGAACGTTTTGTGGGTGATTTTGAGGAAAACCGGGCACGTTTCCCCGATCATGCTTTCCGGATGCAATTTACTTCCAATCACGACGAAAACAGCTGGAATGGCACAGTATTTGAACGTCTCG
>SLHZ01000101.1 GCA_007135895.1 Balneolales bacterium
AATGGCTCAGTGTTCCGCGCGAATTTCCGGGTGCCGACAGCCTGTACAGTCCGAACCGTAACGCATGGGGAATCCTGACTGCAGCAAAAAACTATGTTCAAACAGCCGAGCAGATTGATTCCGGGGATGACCATACCCGCAGGGCCTGGGAATACTACCTCAACGGCCAGTCATCGGATTACTGGTACTGGGATGGTACCGAAATGTGGGACTCACACCCGGCGAGGGCTGCAAATCTTGCCATATCTAAAGCCATGACCGTGATTGAACGTGGGCCGGACCTCACGGGTCCGTCTATTTTTCTGCCGCAGCGCGAACCTTATAATCCGGGGGGGACCGAATGGGACGGACAGGGCCGGATGCCTTCCGACTTCAAGGTTTGGACGTTCGTTTATGACGTGAGCGGCCTGGATGAAGTGCTTTTGAAATATCGCGTGTCGGAATCGGATGAAATCACCGAAGACAATCTTACCTATGCCGGTGGTGCAAATACAAAAAAGTGGTATTCCCTGCCGATGACCCGTTCATTTCAAGCATCGGTAACCGACCCCCTGCCGCTCGCCAAGGCCGGGGAGTTCCGGGCGGAAATCAGCGGTCTGAGCGATGTCATGGTCGATTACTACATCAAGGCAACCGATAGTGAGGGCAATAACTCACGATCACTCATACAGCACGTATGGGTAGGAGAAACAACCGCTGGCTTCCAGCCAGGAAACGGCTCTCACGATCCCGACGGCCCGATATCATGGGAACCTGTAGAACCGACACCCGAAGACACCATCACCATAACCGTTTCGAATGCGCATACATCGGGCAATCTTCACTGGGGAGTAAATAACTGGACACGACCCCATGACGACTTCTGGCCCGATGGTTCGTTTTTATGGCACGATAATGTGGCGGTGCAAACCCCCATGAGATACAACGATGCAGACTCCCTCCAACTGCAAATCGGTCCGTTTTCCCATGAAGATCAGCTGGTTGCCAACATCAGTTTTGTGATCAGCTACAGCGACAACAGCTGGGACAATAACAACGGTAATGACTACTTCATATCTCTCAGTAGAGAGGTATCGGCCGATGATGCTTCAAAAGACGGGGACTCGGGAGGTTCGATAGATCCATTCGATCTTGAGCACCCTGTCAGTTACAACTTGCTGGCCAACTATCCCAACCCGTTCAACTCTGCCACAACCATTGCATGGGAGCAACCTGAGCAAGCTCATGTCCGGATCAGTATATATGATCTATCAGGTCGGCGAATTGCCATATTAGCAGATGAAACCCGGCCCGCCGGACGGCACGAAATCCGGTTCAATGCGGGTCAGCTCTCCAGCGGTCTCTATATCTACCGGTTGGAAGCGGGCGGCCATGCCATCCAAAGAAAGATGACACTCATCAAATGACAGGATTCAGTGAAAATTGGCTCCCTAAAAGTAGTCCCTCTCATAAGAGGTCACGATAAAAAACCGACTAAAAAAGTACCAGACATACCCACTAGACACCCCATACCCACTATTTACCCATTGCACTACAAAATCCCCTGCTCCTTGCGGATTAATTCAATTTGTTCCAGGGAAAGACCGGTATATCTGGCAATCAGATCCGTCTCCATGCCATTTTTCAGCATTTTTATGGCTACAGCAGCAAGAGACTCATCCCGACCTTCTTCTCGACCCTCTTCTCGGCCTTGTTTCAGTCCTTGCTCCAGTCCTTGTTCCAGTCCTTCTTCCCGGGCGTAGCTCAGGCCGGCGTGATAGTCATGGTGGGCCTTCCAGCTTCTTACATAGGATATAAGCTCTTTGTATTCCATGTTCGAAATCTCCGCTGTTTCAAAAAGTTTTCGGAATACCGGTTCGTCAAACGATTGGGGAAGCTCTTTCATGCCCGGCAGGTGCACCAGTACATAGAGCCACTTCTCCAGACCGTCTCGTAACAGGTCGGGCCTCTTCCTGAATTTAGGCAATTCAATCAAAATTAGTCTCAATTTGTCATAAAAAATTTCACCGCTCTGGCTTTCGACCAGTTGAATGTCGTGGCGGTAGCCAGAATCCCGGTGGCCGAAAACCGCTTGAGGCGGCTTATCACGACGATCGGTTTTAAAAGACTTCTGTGGCTCTGGCCGTCGTTGATCGGCTTCAAAATCCGTCCCCAGCGTTGCACTTTTGCGCCCGGCTTCCAGATCTGTCCCCGGCGTTGCACTTTGGCCACCGGCCTCCAAGCCCGTTCCCGGCTGAAGCAGAAAGTTGAGCAGAGCGATGCAATAGACCGGACTGAGAGCGAATTCCGTTGATTTTCCTGGGTATTTTGCCGCTTTTTTCTTGACTATGGCGGCCATATTCTGGATCGGATAGGTCAGATAGTAGAGCATGCGATCCAAGAAGTGTTTTTGTTTCTGGTTCTGCAGTTCGACGATAAAATGTTCCCCGTCGCGGCCGATGCAATAGAGATCGAAGATCGCTTTGCGATCCGAAACGAGTGTGGGAATCTGCTCGGTATTCTGGTGGTCGAGGATCCTGCCCGGCCTTTGTTTATCCTGCGGATCTGAATCCGGATGATTTTGGGTATTCTCACCGTCGAGATAGTGCAAATCGACGATTTGTCCGCCGGTTTCATCGGCGAGCAGGTGATTGAGGAAGTCGATGAGCAGTTCCTTGTTCTCTTCGCGGCCGAAGATGCGCTTGAAACCGTAATCGGTCAGGGGATTGATGTACTTTGAACCAATGGAACGGATCAATCTGTCACGGCTCACTTGATCCGAATCACGACTCACTTGATCCGAATCGCGACTCGTTTGGTTCGAATCACGGCTCACTTGATCCGAATCGTGGCTCTCTTGATCGCCATCTTCTACAAGAAGGTTTGCTACATCACGGTTTGTTGCATCCGGATATTCAATGGAATCTGTAAGAAGGCCTCTGTCATTTTGTTGAACCGGTTCGAAAAATAACAGGTTATCGATTTTTCCAGCAAATTGACCTGGGTCCGGCTTTCCATTCTTAGTGCCATTTCCAGCAGTGTATGGTCTTCTCGACTTTTCTCTTGACATGCTTGCTCCTTGATAGTTTTAATTCCGTAGATCAAAAGTCTCCGTAGATCAAAAGTCTTGAGATTAGATCAATAGTCTTGAGATTCATTACCATGGTTTTGAGAGCCATAGGTCTAAAAACCAATGATCATGTACCGTGATCATGTACCGATCATGTTCAAAACTTCAACACCATATCATGTACCACTCAGATCATGTCCAAAACTTCAACGCCAGATCATGTACTAAAACTTCAACATGAGATCATCTACCAAAACATCTACATCCAAAACATCTACATCTACAAAACATCTACCTACATAGAGGACGGACGACTGAAAGCCTTACAGCCGACTGAAAACCTCACAGCTTAAAAAAAGGGTTGTGAAAGGTATCATTACAAGTTTTTTAAGATCACCCATCAGGGATTTTTTAGACCACCCATCAGGTTTTTTCCGACATATCAAAATCCGCGCCAACAGGTTGCCAATAGGTTTCTTCTGACATGTCGAGATTCGCCAGCGTGCCTTGGTCGTCGAATGGACCTTGGAGCGTAAATAGCTTTTCCCAACTTGTCAAGATTCGCGGCAATTTTCACGGAATGAGGGTCATTTTTCCGTGGGCGGTGAAGTCGGGCGTTGAAACGCGGTAGACGTAGACTCCACCGGCCAGCCCGGCGGCGTTGAAGTGAATGGCATGGTGGCCGGCGGGCAGGCGCATGTTATCGCGGACCACCCGGACCAGCCTGCCGTTGATGTCGAATACGTGAATGGTGACTCTGGTCTCTTCGGGCAGCTGGACCTGGATCATGGTCGCATTGTTAAACGGATTGGGGTAGTTGGATAGCATGCGGTAGTTTTCAACGGGTTCGCCCTGATGTTCCCGCATGGGTTCACCCCTGACCTGGATGTCGCCCAGGCGGAGCTGGTCTCGGGCACCGCTATCGTCAGTGAGCTGGCTCCCCGTGTAGTAGTATTTCCATCGCAGCTCAACGCGGGGCTTGTTATCGGCCGATGCCGGGAGTCGAACCAGGTAAAACCGCTCGCTGTGTCCGGCCGTTGCGTGGCGCTTGTACTCGACCACCCTTCCGTCGGCATCACGGACATCACGAAACGGATCGCCCGGATGCGTGCGGAACTGCATCCGCAGATGGTACATACGGGAGTTGGGCGTCACGGTCCCACCAGTCCAGTTGACCCAGATATTCTTCATGTCGCGGGTATCGATAGCCAGGACCGCCGCCCCAAGCCGCCGACCGGGATACCCGGGGTTACCATCGCGATTGGATGTGTTTATAAAAGAGATCCCGTCATTGCCCAGCCCGTTGATGCGTGTCCTTGACGAAAGACTAAAGGCTCCCGAGGTCAGTCCGGCTGGCGGTGAATCCAGACCGGGGTCTTCGTCTTCCATATACTGGAAGATCATGTTGGGCGGGAAGGAACCGGGCTCCGCCTGCGGATCCCATTGAATGAAAAAGTACGGAGCATCGGCTAAGCGGTGGGGTTCGAAATCAAATTCCGGTCTTACATGGCTGGAGTCCGATCCGGAAGGATCCGACCCGTTGGTGTCCGGTGTCTCCGGTTTCGGCACGAACACGGCACGGGCGGACAAGCCTTTACCGGGCATAATCCAGATCGTTTTGCTATCCAAGGTATTCGCATGTGCCGCTTGCACCCCACCGGGATAAGCCTGCACCCCGCCAGAATAAGATTGCACCCCGCCGGTGGACCCGTGCATTTCCCCGCCTGCTGAGCCAGGTACTTCACCACCGGAATATGGCTTTGCCCCTCCAGAGAAACCCTGTATTCCCCCGCCAGCAGCGCCTTCCGACTCCTCACTGTTAAAAGTAAGCATCCGGGTGGAATATCCAGGCGCTTCTCGATCGGTGAGCCCATGCTTCTTCCCACCTGCTGAGCCAAGTACTTCCCCCCCGGAATATGCCTGTGTCCCGCCAGTGAGCCCGTGCTTTTCCCCGCCTGACGACCCTTGCGCTTCACTACCGTAAAACGCCAGCATACGGGCGATATCTTCGTCAGTGGCCAGGGCCTGCTGCAGGCGACTGCCGGTGCCGGTGCCAGAACTCGTTACAGAGCTGGCACCAGAACCCGTAATAGAACCGGAAATAGAACCAGCACCAGAACCCATAACAGAGCCGGCGACAAAGGCCGAAACTGTCTCGAAACCGGAACCGGAGTCGCTTGTCCCCCCGTCTTCCCAGTGCGAAAACTTGTACCCGCTGTAGGGTACGGCAGTCAGTCTTACCGGCACTTCGCGAAAGTACTTGCCACGCCAGGGCCACGGACTTTCAGACGCCGGAAGCCCCGGTGTGTCTTCGTTGATGGTAATACGATTGACCTCCACCCTGCCTTTGTGCATGGCCGATACATCGACTTCGATGGTGACGGGCCGGCTCAGTTCGAAATGGCGCATCATGTGCTCATAGACATAAGGAGGGCGCCGGCGCGCGAAATCGCGCATCCATTCCACGTTATCGTGCCAGCGCGGCATTGATTCGATCTGGCCCCACCGCAGGATATGGTCTTCGATGACCGGTTCCAGCCGATCCTCGAACCGGTCGATTAAGGCCGTCACATGCGAGGGTTGAAACCAGGTGTTGAGATAATCGGACATACGGTTAATGAAATCGAGCCGGAAGCCTTCGTTGCGGAGCATGGCACGGATCAGGATTGTGGACCACACGTAGTTGGGCCAGGTATCATAAGTATCGTTGGTCATGTGGCGGATCATATCATAGCTGGCTACCCGCCAGGGATTCAGCAGACCGAATCCGGCATCGGTATCCACCAGTTTCCAGCGCCATCGGCCATCGTGGCCCGGCGGAGCCTCCGGATCATACGGGACCTGCAGCCTCCACAAGTCGAAATTGTTACCGGGCCAGTCCACATTGCGGACCAGCACCTGGGCGGTCAGGTAATCCGAAAAATTGTCGGGATCCATCATCGTGAGGATTTGCCGGTAGATCTCCGGATCGGCCGGATCATTCTCCTCGACCAGCCGGATCAGCGCGTCATAATGCTCCCCGCTTCCGGCCTTGACCTCCAGAGTATCGGTCAGCATATCCACCCGGTCGGGATTCACCCCCCAGACCCTGGCAAGGTAGTTATCGTCATAGCGTTCCCGGAAGTTCTGGATGCCCCAGTATTCACCATTGATGAAAATGATTGCCGGCTGGTTGGCCTGTGTATCGAAATTGAGGTCCCGCACCAACTCCTGCGTGAACGCGTCACGGAACATGGTCGAGCGGACAAAAAAATCCTGGCCGGAGTTGCGGAGAATGAGCCGGTTGAAATTCGTATAAGGTTCATCGGGGAAGATGGGGAAATGGAAGCGGCTCTGACCATAGTCGCTCCGCGCATAGAGGCGGAGTGATTTCATAGGCAGCGCCCGCGAGGCTCCGCCGTGAATCCGGATACCGATATTCTGCTGGTAGACACGATCGCCCTGTTCATCAAAAAGCTCCATCGAGGCCGGACGTTCCCATTCGCGGCCCGTCTGTGAATAGTTGCCCGTCCGGTGGCAATCATCGCAATTCTCCAGATCGTCCACATCCTGCTCATCATAGACGCGGCCGGTCACATAGATCCCCGTGTCATAATCGAAGAGGTGGAGCGAGTCGGTGACGATCGAGACGACAGGCAGTGTGTAGCGGGCTCCGCCGGCCGGATCGATGAAATACGATTGCGTAATGATTTCCGAAGGAGCGTGACCGGGGCGGAATACACGCGCCCGCACGACGGTACCCCGGAAATTGTCACCTTGCGGCGGTTTCCACTGAAAACCGACCATGGTGATTCGTCCCGGCGCGGTTGTCCGTATGTGCGAAATCGCACCGGGATCCTTTGAGCGGTCACGGACGAGGATCGGACCTTCATAGAGCCGGCTTTCGGGACCTGGTTCCGAACCATCCAGCGTATAGCGAATTTCCGCGTCGGGGAAACCGCTGACGATCTGAAGGAAGAACTCGCTCGTGAAAAAACCACCCTGACGGCTGAAAACCGGGGGAGCGGCGGGGGTGTCAATGGCAGGATTGCCTTTTTCTGGCGAACCGGGGGCATTTGGGGATGAAGTGGCCACGGCCGGGACGGCGATGGCCGTTAAGAGAGCCAGTGTCCAGGTCACAAACAGGATAAGCCACAATCGAAAAACCGGGCGCCCGAATAGACACGACAAAACAGGCGGACCAAGTTGCCGGGGCGTCATCATGTCCACAAAAGGCAGGCCAGGTTGCCGGGGCGTCATCATGTCCACAAAAGGCGGACCAGGTTGCCGGGGCGTCATCATGTCCACAAAAGGCAGGCCAGATTGCCGGGGCATCATCATGTCCACAAAAGGCAGGCCAGGTTGCCGGGGCATCATCCATGAAAATAACCGCCATAGCATCACCGCCGACAGATATCGCCGGGACAGAACCGGTTTTATGGAGCGAAACCGCGGGGCCATGATATCAGAACATTCGGCCGAAACTGAGTCCGGGCATGATGCGGAATCCTCTCCAGTCGAAAACATCTTTCAGGTTGGCGAGGTCACGGTCATGCAGTTCGTAGAGGAAACCGGTGATTTCGGCATCCAGGGTTAGCATGTAGTGCGGCGAGAGACCGATGCGGAAGATGTAGTTTTCGGTGGTGACACGGTAGGCTATGGTGGAAGTGATGGCCAGTCCGCGGTATCGGTTGCCCAGCTCCACTTCCTGGTAGCCGATATCGAATGGACCGCCATCGAAAGTAAAAGAGAGATAGGTGAGTCCCCCTCCTGCTTCGAATTGGCGAATCCCTTCAAAAAACGTATAACTGACGCTGGCCGGAATGGTAAAAAGATCGATGAAGAGATCATTGCCGCGGTCTTCATAGCGCAGTTCACGCGAGTAGCCGAGCCACGAGGCGCCGAAACGAGCATAGAGATTATTGCGAAGGCGGCGCT
>SLHZ01000108.1 GCA_007135895.1 Balneolales bacterium
GCTTCTGGCACTGCGCTACAAGCCTGATATCAAAATCACCTGACAGAATTGGAAATCCCGCGGGATTATTCCTTCACGCAGCGGACCGCACAGCCAAACTGTTTCGTTATGTTAGGAGCTACGACATTGCCGCCGCCGTGATATAAAGTAATACTGGTGACATTTGCACCCACTTCTGTGGATGTCCACCAGTATCCGTAAACGCCCACCAGAGAGAAAGTACCATTAAATAAACGATAACCATTCGGTCTGGCGGAAAAACCAAAGATATCCATTCCGTAATGACTGGCAAAATAGCCCCACCTTGGATGCAGATGGTTGTCCCACGGAATACCAAGGGGGCTGCCCTCCTGCAGTCGTGACTTCAGGGCGTTGCCCGCAGCGATGACCACACCTGCTACATTGGGATATCCGAGTGAGTCGAGATGTACCAGAAGCTCGTCCCAATCACCAACGGTGGGAACCCGCCAGCCTTCCGGGCAGAGTCCCAGGGTATCTCCCACGGCATGCCAGTTGTACAACCGTCCATAACCTTCCAGAACCTCCTCCTCGCTCTCCAAGCCAAAAACGGAGCCGTAAGGATACACCGTCATGGCACCACTGGTGGCGTCCCGCCACTCGGTATTAGCCACGGTGTCCGGAATCATTTGAATCTCCGTGCCGTCACGGTAGCGAGTCACCTTCAGATTTTCAGCCATCCATTCCTGGTCCCCGATGATCACCGTAGAGTATTCGTTGCCATCAATATCGGTTACCCCGTCTCCCGCCACTTTTCTGTTTCGGACCAGTACCAGTTCTCCGCTGTGATAACTCTGCCCGGAGGGTATCATCACCTGTCTTTGCATAAAGTAATCGGTATCTCCCATGATCAGATGCAGCGAGGAGGTGGTATAATAATCACTGCTGACATCCGGGGCGATATCCGCACGCACCTCTCCGGTACCGGGACGCAAGGTGATTCCGGTCGTTCCGCTGCTCACACCCACACTGATGAAAGTCATGCCTTGCACCAGAGAAAATCCGTTGCCTCGAACCCGCACCAGATACTGACCCTGCGAAAGCCCCGAACCCAGATTGATGACAATGTGGTGTGTTCCACGGTCCACCCGGGCATCGGTCTGCATAACCCGGCGACCCAGGATGTCATAGACCCCGATCACGGCATGTGTCTCACGGGGGGCATGGAACGGAATCGTCGTCACCGGATTGAAGGGGTTGGGATAGGAAGAACCCAGGCGGAACTCCGAAGGAGTCTGCAGATCGTCAAAAGGATCGGATGAAGTAGCTTCTGCCTGGTACGTGAGCAGAAAATTACCCTGGTCATCACTTTCGCCCGAAGCTATTTCAAGTTTATCTGCATCCAGAAGACGCACCGGATGGCCTGCCACGGCATTGCTGTCACTGTCGATCAGGCGGCCGCTCACCTCGTAGGTGTGCAGATCGTCTGCGAACATGAATGACATGAATAAAAGAGCGATGGCAGGTACAGGGAGGGATAGGTAGATTTTTTTCATAGGTTCAAGATTTCGGTTAGCATTGCATGCTGTAGAAATTGGTGTGACGGGACTCAACCACTGCGCATCCACGCCACTTTTATATTATCTTTTCATAAGAGATCCGCTAAGGGAATAACAAGAATGGATAATTAGTTTCCCTGAACTCCTCTACTATTATGAATATAAAAAAAAAACTGAAAAGCCATACTTCATTGGAATAACCCTATTCCTGTTTATCGAGTCCGAAAGAAGGGTCGCTGAACCAACCGCCGGGTCAGCCGGTCATCACGCGTCTGGCAGTACAACCGTAAAGGTACTGCCTGATCCGGGTTTGCTGGACACTTGAATGGTTCCCCGGTGCTTTTCAATAAAATCCTTGCATAAGATCAATCCCAGGCCGGTACCTTTTTCCCTGGCCGTACCCGGAGTGGACGAATGACCACCGGATGCAAAGAGCATCTTCAGGTTTTCATCGGAAATACCGATTCCGGTATCCTCTACAATAATAGTGGTCTGTTCATCCCCTTCAGTAGCCGTAATCCGAACTTCGCCCCCGTCGCCTGTAAATTTAACGGCATTGCTCAGGAGGTTCCGCACAACGGTTGCGATCATGTTTCGGTCGGCATGCAGACTCACCTCTTCCGGCACGGTATGGACGATGCGAATCCCCTTCTGCCGGGCCTGTTCCTCATAAATGGATACCGCCGGACCGGTAACCTCCCGTAACTGGAAAACCTGAGGAGTAAATATGATACTTCCCTGGAGCATCCTGGCCCAGTCAAGCAGATTCCGGAGCAGTTGCATGACCTGAAGGCTGGCGGCTTGGATGATGGAAGCATATTCCTTCAGATTCGGGTTGTCTTCTTTTGCCGCCTCCTCCTCAAGCATCTGACTGAACCCAATTATACTGGTAAATGGATTGAGCAGGTCATGGCCAAGAATGGAAAAAAGCCGGTCTTTTTCCGCATTGATCTCTGCCAGCTCCCGGTTCTTCCCAGAAATGATGATACTCTTCTCCTTCAACTCGTCGAGCAGCTGGTTTTTTTCCCTGTTTTTCCGCCAGAGAATCAAAAAGAATACAGAGAACAAGCCGATGATGATCACCAGCGTTATACTCAGATATTGAGACTGGTTGCGCCGGTATGCAAGTTCCAGTTCCGACTGGTGGATCTGGTGCTCATGCTCCTTGGCTTTCGCAGCAAGCAGGATCCGTTCATTCTGAAACTCCTCGTACAGATTTTTTGCCTTGCTCAGGTAATCATGGGCTTTTCTGTAATTCTCCATCGCCAGGTAATCGTAATAAAGCGCATCTGTAGCCATGAACTCATACATTCGTATTCCCTCTTTACGAGCCAGTTCAAGGGCTTCTTCGGCCACCAGGATCGCAGCTTCGGGCTGATTCAAACGGGAGTAGCCAAGTACCCGGGCCTTATTGATCAGCACCAGGGGTAAATCCCGGGTCATTCCGGTCTGGTGCATATAAGCGATCAGTTTGTCAAATTCGTCCAGGGCCAGATTGGATTGATGCGTCTGGATATAAAGCCCTGACTCAATGATCTTATTCGAGATGATGAGTTCCTCCAGATGCAACTCCGTTCCCATCGCGCTGGCCCGATCCAGATACAAGCGAACTTCCCGATAGAGATCGGCAAGCTCGGGAAAACGATTCAGTTCTTCCTGGAAAGTCGACCCCCCTTTACGTAATATGGCATCGACTTTCTCATAGGACGGGTGCCAATACAATCGTTCATAACTGGTTGCCGCCAAGCGGTTATAGGTACGGGCCAGATCCTCTTTGGCTCCCGTCTTGTCAAAAAAAGCCCTTGCTGTCAACAGGGTAGACATGGCAATATCCAGCCATCCGGAAGCACGGTATGTTTCACCCAGGGCGTGGTACACCTTATGCCGCTCATGCTCCATGCCGAGTTCCTGAAACAGTTCGAGTGCATCCTGCAATCGTGCCTCTGACCGCACATGATCTCCGACATTCTTCCATGCTGTGCCGCTCTGAAGCAAAGCCATGGCCTTGAGTTTGGAGTGGCGGAGGGAATCCGCCAGATAAACGGCTTCCTCAGCCCAAGTCACCGCTTGCACCGCATTGCGCTCACGCATGGATCGGGAAATGAGCTCTTCCACATTCACAACGGAAGTTTCAACTATGCTGGCCGGGTCGAGCTGGCGGCCGGCACCCTGCACCAGGCCCGGCACTAACAGTGCTGCCACCATAAAAAAGAAGAAATACTTCCTGCCACACTTGCACAATGGGTGCCGCCCGCAAACCGGCATGATTATCCATTTCATAGTGGCAGACGCACTTCTACCCGCAGACCGGTTCGTGAACCGGTCTTGGAATTCGCAGCTTCTTCCCGAACCTGTCCGGCATCATCCGGCTTCGATGATTCCTCGAATGAGAAAATAGCAAGGGTTCCCCTCAGCTGCCTGACCAATCCGTGCATGATTGTATACCCAAAACTTGCCGGTTCCCGGAGCAGTGATAAATCCTCCACTCCAACCCCGTCATCTTCAATAGCCAGCAGGAAACCACCTTTTTCTTTTCGCAATGCCACTTTTATGTTTCCCCGCTTAACACCATCGAAAGCGTGCTTGTAGGCATTTAAAATGGCTTCATTGGTGAAGAGCGAAAGCGGGATGGCGACATGAATATCAAGCAGGACCGGATCAGCATCAATCTTGACTTGAATCTCCTGACCCTCCCGGCAGTATATATTCTTGAACTGATCCAGAAGCTTGTGCAACAGCCGGCCAAAATCAATCCGGGCAAAATTCTTGCTTTCGTAGACCAGTTCATGGACCAGCGCCATGGACCGGATCCGGTTCTGTGTATCCTGGAAAAGTTTTTCAGGATCCTTGTACTTGTCCACATACTCACTCTGAAGAGTCAGTATGCTGGAGATCACAGCCATATTGTTTTTCACCCTGTGGTGGATCTCCGACAGCAGCACCTCCTTTTCACTCAGACTCTGCCGTATAAGATCGGCTGTTCTTTTTCGCTCCGTCACGTCCCGCATAATGCCGATAACCGTCATCGGATCTTTTGGTTTGAGAAGCGCCGTACTCACCTCCACATAGATCTTCTCACCATCGCGGTTCTGTATGGAGAGCTCGTAGGTGCCCGGAACATCTTCCCCCCGACTTCTCTTCTCAATACGCTCCCTTACCAGCTCTTCTGATTCTTCGGTGAGCAGCTGCCGAAAATCAAATCCAGTGGCTAGCAATTCATCTTCTGAATAACCGGTGAGTTCGGTAAACTGACGGTTCACGTAGCTGAATCCGTGGTCTTCGATGATATAGATGCCGTCATGAGCATGTTCAACAACCGTACGGAATCTTTTTTCACTCTCCTGCAACGCCATCGCGATGCGATGCTGGCCGCTAACGTCCTCTATGATCCCGATGCCCCCCTCCACCAGACCATTGTCGTCGTGAACCGGTGCAAAAGAGGCTCTCACCGGAGTGCTCTTCCGGGCCGTCACCGACTCGTAAACACCTTCATAGTGCCCCTTCTTTCCCTCGATGGCAGTACGGACGGCCGTGACAATTTTTTTGTCCGGCAAACGCGTGGTATTCAGGCCCAGCAGCAACTCGCGGGAAGATCCGATAATATCAACAAACCTGTCGTTGCACTCCGTAATCACTCCGTCCCGGTCAAAATGGAAGATGCCCAGCGGTGCATGGTCAAAAATCAGGCGGAACTTTTTATTCTCCCTGCTCATAGCTCATACTTTTTTTCGATGGATAATAGCCGTGCAAACGCGGCAAACATTCCATAAATACACGCGGCAAACACTCCATAAATACACGCGGCAAACATTCCATAAATACACGCGGCAAACACTCCATAAATACTAAATGTCCGGCAAAAAAGAAAAGCTTTTCTCGAACAACTCGTGTCATGGCTACGGCAACTCCCATATCTGTCCGGATTCTGGTTCCCATTTCAGCATTCTCTTTTCTGTTCTGTGGGCCAATTTACTCTCAGCACAAGGTTTATCTTATAGTTTTGCCTCATATGGCAGCATTTTTTTTCCTTTCAGCAGGTGAATTTCATGGCCCGAAGATGCTTTTTATCACGGTAACGGCAGTCTGTGTCCTGACACGTATGGCAACGGTATTTCCGGAAAGTCACATTCCGGCCTATGGCAATGACACCACTGACCGATTTGACCGGAATCATCAAGCCGTCCGGTGTGAGTCGAATCCCGCAGAAACCGGAAGGAAGCAAGGCAAAGAGACCAAACTGTCCTTTCAGAGCCCACTCACCGTAGCCGGGACTGTAGCGGTTGCTTACAGCACAGCCTTGCTGTTTCATTTCTTCGACAAGCATCCTGTGAAGCAGATCCATAGCCTGCTCTGCAACCAGCGAACCGGTAAGATCGGCATAGTAGGCACCCAGCAAATCTCCGGATCGGGACAGCTCCGAAATTCTTTGACTGACCGTCTCTCCGGCTGTACAGACAAACAGTGCAAGTTTTTCTGCACCCTGCAGGAATTCGGCTATTTCCCGACCGGGCGTGAATTTTTTTTTGTCAAAAAAGAAGGTCCCGTTCCCAGGCATAATTTCGATATCCTCGCTGACAAGAAAGCCACCCCGAATTCCCTGATACCCTCCCCAGTGGCGTAACTCATCTTCGATAGACCGACGACAAGGCTCGGGCAGTGTACCCGGCTCGAATCCGGACAGTTCCCCGATCTGTTCTACGTCCAGCGTCAGTTTGCCGGGATCCACCCGGATTTCACAATGACCTGCTCTTGCCAGGCTCTGTTTGAGCGTATCCATAATCTGCCGTGTTACGGGCGTTTTTCCTTCAGACGATGGCGTAAAGCGGAAATAAAACCGGGATGAGTGCCGCAACAGCCGCCAATAAAGGTCACACCGGCATCAAGCAGACGATTCGCCGAACCGGCAAAGGCCTCTGGCGTCATGGTGTACAAAGTCCTTCCTTCCTCATAAACCGGAAGTCCGGCATTGGGTTTCATCCATAGCGGCAAAGAGGTAGATTTGAGATATGCTTCCATGAGGCTGAAAAACTCATCGGGACCTTTTCCGCAGTTGGCCCCAACAGCGCGTACACCCGCATCCTCAAGAACAGCGGCGGCCTCACCCGGAGTCACTCCCATCATGGTATGATTTCCACCGGCGCCCGAATCATACACCATGCAGCCCACCACGGGAAGGCCGGTAGCCACAGCCGCCTCAACAGCAATCCTGGCCTCGTCAAGGTCCGACATGGTCTCAACCACCAGGGCCTGCGCCCCTCCATTCCGAAGAGCCTGCGCCTGCTCCTCAAAAGCATCAAAAAGCTCCTCCTCCGTGATATCACCCTGCATCAGCAGTTTACCGCTGGGGCCGATAGATCCGAAAACACAGATCCCGGCCTCACCAGCCGACCCGGCGGCACGACACGAAATTTCGGCACCGATTCGGTTGATCTCAGCAGCCTGTCTCTCTAGTCCATGACGCTTCAGCATGACACGGTTTGCACCAAAAGTATTGGTCAGAATGACCCGTGATCCGGAGCGGACATACTCTGCGCCAATGGCTTGTACCTTTTCAGGATGTGTGAGATTCCAGGCTTCCGGCGCATGGCCGGGAGGCAGGCCCAGCGCCTGCATCTGTGATCCCCAGGCACCATCAAGCAAAACCGGTGCGGAATCACAAAGCGTTTTCCATTCCTGTTCGTTCATATTCTTCCCTGAGTTCAAGTGATAAGTGCAGCACAGCTTCTTTTTATTCAGACCGTCAGATTTCTATTTGTCAACCTCTTTATTCAAGCCTCTTTTATCGCTTCTTTTTTCGCATCTTTTACTGGTTTTTACCGGTTTTTTGCCGGGTTTTTGCCGGGTTTTTTGATTATATGGAAAAATCTGATCGTATTTAAAAACCGGATAGTTTCTTCATAGGCCGGATCTATCATCAAGGTATGCAACCGCTTCCTGTGGATCCGAACTGTAGAAATCAGCCCCGATTTCTTTGCAAAAACGCTCCGATACCGGTGCGCCTCCTATACAAACGATGCGGGATGCGTCTTTTTGCTTAATCTGCTCCACCGTCTGCTGCATATGGGGCATGGTGGTGGTCAGCAGGGCCGAAAGACCCACAAAAGCGGCCGGATATTTATCCATCTCCGCAAGAAATCGCTCCGGCTGTACGTCCACACCCAGATCGATCACTTCATAACCATTGCCCTCAATGATCATGGAAACAATATTCTTCCCAATATCGTGAAGATCTCCCCGAACCGTACCAATAATAAATGTCCCTTTCCGCTTGACAGAACCACTGGCAAAATACGGTCGCAGATGCTCCATGGCAGCCCGCATCGCCCTGGCAGACATCAGTACCTGGGGAACAAAAACCTTGTTTTCACGGAATTTCACGCCTACATTTTTCATTCCCACGATTAGCGCATGTGTCAGGATGTCCTCGACCGGA
>SLHZ01000253.1 GCA_007135895.1 Balneolales bacterium
AAACCACGCAATAGCGCCAATCACGGATAATCCAAACACATTATCCCCAGCTTTGTCGATCCAGAGACCGATACTGCACAGCTTCAGCAAGATGATGTGCTTTTATGACGCATGAATGATCCAGATCTGCGATAGTTCGCGCCACTTTCAGGATTCTTATATACGCCCGTGCTGAAAGATTAAGAGAAACCATGGCCCTCTTAAGTAACTCCGATCCTGCAGAATCAATTATACAGACTCTTCTTACTAATCGTGTTGTCATTTGCGCGTTATTAAAAACACCACGCACCTCATGAAATCTCTTCCTCTGTTTTTCTCTCGCTTCCATGACCCGCCTGCGTATCTCCTTTGAACCCTCACTTTCTGATTTCACAGACAGCTCTTCATAACCAACTTTTCGAACTTCAACGTGCAGATCAATACGATCAAGCAGCGGACCACTAATCCGTCCCATATAATCGTCCACTTCATGACGCGTTATTTTTTCCGGGTGATCAGGATCGTACCAGTCGCCCGATACGGAAGGGTTCATTGAGGCCACCAGCATGAACCGGGAGGGATAACGCACCGTGGAACGTGAACGGGACAACGTCACATGACCGTCTTCAACCGGTTGACGCAAAACCTCCAAATCACTTCTTCGAAACTCCGGAAGCTCATCAAGGAAAAGAACACCGTTATGAGCGATCGAGATCTCCCCCGGTCTTGGCACGGAACCTCCGCCAACAAGCGCAGCATATGAAATAGTATGATGCGGTGATCGAAAAGGACGATGCAAAATCAGAGGATCTCCAACGGGCAAGATCCCTGCGACCGAGTGTATCCTGGTCGTCTCAAGCGATTCTTCCAGGGTGAGGGGTGGAAGGATGGAGGGAAGGCGGCGAGCTATCATGGTTTTACCAGAGCCCGGAGGGCCAACCATAAGCATGTTATGCCCTCCTGCTGCCGCCACCTCCATTGCCCTCTTGACGTTTTCCTGTCCTTTTACATCACTGTAATCGAGCCATCCATTCTTATGACTCTCTTCAAACAACTTTTTAGTATCCACCTTCAGGGGGTTTTGGATCAAACGACCGCAAAGCCAGTCGGCGACATCCTGAAGGCGACGAAAACCCAGTACCGAGACCCCTTCTACCACTGCGGCCTCTGGCGCATTTTCTGCAGGGACAATGACCTGCTTCAACCCCCGGTTTCTGGCTTCAATTGTTACAGGCAAAATACCGCGGACCGGACGCAAAGCACCGTCCAGTGCCAGTTCACCAAGAATGAGACTGTTGCTCAAACGCTCTGACCGAATCTGACCCGACATGGCCAATAAACCTGTTGCGATGGGCAGATCAAAAGAGCTCCCTTCTTTGGGGAGATTGGCCGGCGCCAGGTTTACGGTAATACGTCCTCGTGGCATATCATAGCCGCTGTTACGAATCGCCGCCTCAATTCTGTCGCGTGACTCACTCACCGCGCGGTCCGGCAAGCCAACCAAATAATATTTGGGCAAACCGTTTACACAATGAGTTTCCACATCAACCAGGTGTGCATCCACACCAAAGGTCGCAGCACAATACGTACGGGCAAGCATGTATCTTTTCTCCTCTTTTTTCGTAACAGAGATACAGGAAGGCAAATGATTACAAAAGAAAGGAGGAAAAAATTTTTTTGATACAATCGAAGTGTGATCGAACCTTTACTGTCGTAGTCAGACTTATTGTCGTAGTCGAACTTTTTTCCCGAAAAGGCTATAAGTTTTACCAGAAAAGACCAAAATTTTCACCAGGAATGCCAAAACAGCTTCCATGAACGACCCATTCCGGTGATTGACCGGAAAAATCAATCCGAAAGCCACCAATGCACCGAGGAATCACAATGGAACATCATATCGTAGAAGAGATCCGGGCAACCGGGCAGGAATTAATTTCACGGGTAAAGGAGCTCCTCCGCGAAGGCAACCTGCGCCGCATGTCCATTGTTAATGGCAAAGGGGAAACCCTGCTTGAAGTCCCGCTTACTCTGGGAATGGCTGGAGTTGGCGGCGCTTTTTTAATGGCCCCTGTCATCAGCGCTTTGGCAACTTTCGCTTTCCTGGTCCACGATACCCGAATACACATAGAACGCTATCCCGGAGAAAAACGAACAAGGATGAATAACGAAATGAAGAGGGACGATAATTCGGTGGACCCCTACGAAATCGACACCGATTTTGAAGTGGTGAATGACTAGTGTTGCACCAGAGATATCCTCCCGGCGTTAAGGATCCCATCCGACCAATGATCGCTAAAAGCCAGGAAGGAAAAACCACCGGTTTTTTAGAAGACCCGCAAAATCGGAACAGACGCTATTTTTGTTCTCCAAGCCAGCGCTCGGCATCAATAGCTGCCATGCACCCCGTCCCGGCAGCCGTCACAGCCTGCCGATACTCTTTGTCCTGGGCATCCCCGCAAGCAAAAATGCCCGGCATATTGGTATAGGTTGTTTTCCCTTTTGTCTTGATATATCCGGCCTCATCCATATCCAGCACCCCCCGGAACAAATCGGTGTTCGGCTTGTGTCCGATGGCCAGAAAAACTCCCGTAACATCACCCAGCGTAGTCTCCTCGCCACTTTCCACATTTCGGACCGTCACTCCCTCAACGATCTTGTCACCGAGCACCTCACTTAGTGTGCCATTCCAGATAACCTCAATTTTGGGGTGCTCAAGTACTCGTTTTTGCATTATTTTTGAGGCGCGAAACTCATTTCGCCGATGTATAATGGTAACCTTGCTGGCAAACCGGGTCAGGAAGGTGGCTTCTTCCATTGCCGAGTCGCCACCACCGATCACCACGACATGCTGGTCACGGAAAAAAGCGCCATCACAGGTAGCGCAAGCTGTTACCCCGTATCCGCGCAGTCGCTGCTCACTCTCAAGGCCAAGCCATTTTGCCGCAGCGCCGGTCGAAACAATCAAGGCCCGGGCAAAAACTTCGGTTTCGTCATCAATGATCAGTTTGTACGGTCGCTTCTTGAAATCGATAGCCGTAACCGTTCCCCAGCGGCAGTCTGCGCCAAAACGAGTAGCCTGATTACGAAAATCGTCCATCATTTTAGGCCCCAACACCCCCTCGGGATAACCCGGGAAGTTCTCGACATCGGTTGTGGTTGTAAGCTGCCCACCCGGTTCCGGACCTTCAAGAACCAAGGGACTAAGATCGGCACGGGCCGCATAAAGCGCCGCTGTCAGACCGGCGGGACCGCTGCCGATGATTACGATATCCCGGGTTGTTCCTGCTATATCTTCCATTTTCTATCCTTTGTCAGTTCTAAAAAGAGTATACTTCATGCATAAAAACCGCCCCTGAAGGCGGGCGGATGACATATATATAAATATATATATATTTGATGGCTGTTGCAAGTCCTTAGTCTTCTTATGAACACCCGGAAAATTATTCATATCGACATGGATGCTTTTTATGCCTCTGTTGAGCAGCGCGATCATCCGGAGCTGAAGGGAAAGCCTGTAATTGTAGGCGGATCACCTCTGGGCCGCGGCGTGGTGGCCGCGGCCAGCTACGAAGCCAGAAAGTATGGCATTCGATCTGCCATGCCTGCGGCACATGCCAGGAAACTCTGTCCAAAAGCCGTGTTCATTCGTCCCCGATTTGAGGTTTACAAAGAGATTTCCTTGCAAATCCGCGCCATCTTCTCTTCTTATACCGACATGGTAGAACCGTTATCACTGGATGAGGCCTATCTTGATGTAACACAAAATAAAACCAACACACCCTCAGCGACACTCATTGCCAGGGATATCAAGCAGAGGATCCGTGATCAGACCCAGCTAACGGCTTCTGCCGGTATCTCTTTCAACAAGTTTCTTGCAAAAATCGCATCAGATCTTCGGAAACCTGATGGCCTGGTCCTGATTTCACCGGAAAAAGCGCTTGATTTCATCGCAAAACTGCCCGTCGGAACGTTTCATGGCGTAGGGGTGGCAACCGAAGCAAAAATGCATCGTCTTGGAATCCGGACCGGCGCCGACCTTCGCAGATGGTCCGAACCGGCACTGATCGGGCATTTTGGTAAAACAGGATCTTTTTATTACAAAATCGCACGAGGCGAAGACCACCGACCGGTTCGCAACCAGCGTGTTCCAAAATCGATTGGCAAGGAAACAACTTTTGCCGAAGATGTCGAGTCCGTGGAGGTGCTGGCCGGCCATGTCCGATCCCTTGCACAGCAAGTGGCCGATCGAATGTTGCAAAAAAAGGGTCGGGCACGTACGGTGATACTTAAAATCAGATATCATGATTTTGAAAGTATCACACGCAGCATAACCCCCGGCCACCATATAACCGGGCCGGAAAGGATCTCTTATTATGCCGTCCAGCTGCTTCAGGATACAGAAGCCGGCCGCAGAAAAGTACGGCTCGCCGGCGTAACGGTATCGGGATTGGATTTTGAAGATGAAATCAACAAGGAGTCAAAACCCGGCTCAACCCAAACTTCACAATTATCCCTTCCCCTGGACCTATGATGATAAGAGGACCGACCAGGATCCCGCAACTCCCTGTTCACAGCTATCCCTGCTCCTAAAGCCATAATGAAAAGATGGCTGCCCGGTACTCACAATTCACATCCAATCCATATCCAGCTTTCTAATCGGTTTCGAGCCTTGATATCTCCTCCGAAGCACTTTCAAGTGCAAAGGTGAACGTACTGCCCTTTCCGGGCTCACTTTCAACCCGGAGCCGGCTGTTGTGTCGAAGCAGGAACTCCTGACTGAGCATAAGGCCAAAACCAGAGCCCTTTTCTCCCCCCGTGCCCTCTTTGCGCATTGTTGAGCTTCCCTCCAAAATTCCCCGGACTTCTTCTTGTGTCATGCCAATGCCCTGGTCCCGAACAGACACCACGGACTTATTATCCACGGCAGATACCTCGATCACTACCTCACGGCCTGCGTCGGAAAATTTGATAGCATTGGTGATCAAATTTCTCAGAACGGTCAGGATCATATTGCGGTCAGCCCGGGCCACGACCGGTTCGCCCGGGACCAGTTCCATCTTGACTCCCTTCATTTTTGATTGCAGCTCCACCTGTTGAATAGCCTCTTTTGCCAGCGCCCTCATATCAACCGGCTCGTTCTCCAAATTGCGGCTTTGGTCTTTCGATCCCGCCCAATCCAGCAGGTTCTCCAATAAATGGAAACTTGTTCGGGCGGCTTTAAAAATGGACCGGGCAACGTCATGATTCTCGGGATCAGATTCCTTTGAGAACTTTTCCTGCAAATACTCCGAAAAACCGATGATCGAGTTAAAGGGATTTCTAAGGTCATGGGCTAAAAGCGAATAGATCTTATTTTTTTTAGCAAGATAGTCATTCAAACGCCGGTTTGACTCGCGAAGCTCGGCAGTGCGCCTGTTGACCATCTCTTCAAGATGAAGGTTCTGCTGTTTCACTCTGTTCAGACGGGACCGAACAGCCCAGACCAATATTGCAAGGATAAGAATTGAGGATGCCAGATAAAAAACCCACGTCCTCCAGAATGGTGGAACAATCACCAGTATAACCGAAGCCCCCTCTTCATTCCAGACACCGTCATTGTTCGATGCTTTAACTCTGAACCGGTATGTCCCGGGATCCAGATTGGTATAAGTGGCATTGCGCTGGTTTCCGACATGGTTCCAATGGGTTTCAAAACCCTCCATTTTGTAGGCGTACTGGTTCTGTTCCGCCCGGGTATAGTTCAGTGCTATGAACTCAAAAGTGAAAACATTCTGCGACCACGAGATACGTATGGTATCGGTAAGCATTATGTGCTTGCGGAGAGGGGACTCCGGCGTACCCACCGACACGGGCTCATTAAATATCCGGAAACCGCTAAGATATACCTCGGGAATATGGGGATTCGTCCGGATGCTGTCCGGATGAAAAATATTGAACCCCTTCATGCCCCCAAAAACCAGCTCTCCTGTCCGTAATCTTTCTGCAGCGTAACGGGAAAACTCATTTCCTTGAAGCCCGTCTTCCTTCTTGTAGTTTTTAAAAACAGCGGTTTTATATTCAAAGTGGGAGAGGCCGTTAGCCGTTCCAATCCAGAGATCTCCGTTATCGTCTTCTGCCAGAGAGCGTATCTCGTTGGCCGGAAGCCCGTCGGACTGCCCGTAAGAAAGAAACCGGTCGTTTTCATAGTCATAGCGGGCCAATCCTGCTATGGTAGCAACCCAGATATTGCCACGACGGTCTTCCAGTATATCCCGCAGACTGTTACCTGGCAAGCTGTACGGATCATCCTCGCTCCGGAGGTATGCCCGGAAGCGGGGATCGTGCTTGTCATCGCTGGCCAGAAAATAGAGCCCATGAAGCGTAACAAACCATAGATTGCTTTGGCTGTCTTCATAAATCCGCAAAATGAAACGGGACCGGAGACCATCAGCCTGGTCATCGGCGGGACGCACCATCCAAAGCTCATCATTACTCAGGTCATACCGAAGCAAACCCTGGCCGAAAGAAGCAATCCATATGTAGGGATACTCCTGGTCAAAGTGGACATCAAAAACATTGGTTATGAGATTACCTGGTATGGCAAGTGTATCCTGAACACCCAGGAAGCGGCCTTTTTTTTCATCCACAAGCAGATCCAGACCGCCTGCGTAACTGCCCACCCAAAGCGTTCCGGCCACATCACGGCGAACAGCGATAGCTGCATCGGACTTCAAAGAGTGAGGATCGTCCGGATCATGGCGAAAAGCGTAAAAATGCCCGGAACCACGGTCAAAAAAGTTTAATCCCCCGCCGTCGGTCGCAATCCAGAGGTTGCCATTGTCGTCTTCAATGAAATCCCGGACAATGTTGTTGCTGAGACTGCGGCTGAAACGGGAGCGTGTGTGATGGTGCTCAAACTTGAAGTCATAGGGATCCGTCACATTGAGTCCTGCCAGTGCCGTACCCACCCACAATCTGTGGTTTCTGTCCTGGAAGACATGGGTGATGGAGTGATGAGAAAGACTGTAGGGATCATCGGGGTCGCTGTCGTAATGGAAGAAACGGTCCTTTTCCCTGTCGTAAAGATGGAGACCTCCGTTGTCATTGGCCAGCCAGAGCCGCCCCTCGCGATCCACGTACATATTGTATATGCTGTTGTTGGACAGTACGGGTTTTTGCCCGGGCTCATTCCAGTAACGGCGGAAATGTATGCGGCCCCGATCGTCCCTAACAACGCGGTTCAGACCACGCTCACGGGTTGAAATCCAAATCTCCCCCTGGTGATCTCCGACTACTTTGTAGGTTCGATTCGATGTCAGGGATGATGGATCACCGGAATCATAATGCCAGGAGTCCCACTTTCCGGAGGACAATTCAAGGCGGTGCAAGCCATCGACGGATGTGGCCCACAAGTACTCTCCCTTCTCAATCATGATTCCGTTAATCTGGCTCGTAGTTGGCAGGTTTTCATAGGCAATAAATGCATCAGAGTCCGGACAAAAATAATACAATCCGTTTGAACCGCCGGATACCCAGAGACGCCCTGCGGGCTCCTCGGCAATACTCCATACTATCGTGATGAATGCGGTTCGTGTTACCGGCAGCGGATACCTTTGAAAATCATCCGTTTCACGGCGGTATCGGCTCACAACTCCACGCCCGCCTATCCAAAAGTCTCCATTACCGTCCTCATACATATGACCGATAATATTGTCTCCAAGAGAATTCGTCTCCTGGTTGCTTTCGTATACCAGAAATTCAACTCCGTCATACCTGTTGAGTCCGCTGTTGGTGCCCACCCATAAAAAACCAAAAGAGTCTTGATATGTGCCTGTGATTTGCTGACTTGACAAACCGGATGTGATCGTGCGGAAACGAAGCTCGGGCCGGCCCTCATGGTCAAGTGCTGCCACCCGGGCGGAAAAGGGAGCTAAAACAAAATAAAACAAGTGG
>SLHZ01000275.1 GCA_007135895.1 Balneolales bacterium
AGTGAGGGTGCGGTATGTATCTTCAGAGAAATCCTGGTGACCGGGAGTGTCGAGTACGTTGATAACTACATCTTTATAGTCGAACTGCATCGCAGAGGCAGTAATAGAGATACCTCTTTCCTGCTCAATGGCCATCCAGTCAGATGCGGCATGGCGGGCAGCCTTGCGTTGTTTGATAGACCCCGCCTCGTGAATGGCACCACCATAAAGCAACAGTTTCTCCGTCAACGTTGTCTTGCCGGCATCAGGGTGCGAAATTATGGCAAAAGTTCGCCGGGTGGATGCTTCTTCGTGTATGTCGGATGTATGATTTCGCACGGGACCTGACCTCTGCGTGATGCCGCTGCGTCCCCAGGTGAAGGGAGGTCGGCAGGATGGCACATTCTTTCTTTGTTTAAAAATTCAGGACGTGAATATACAAATATTCTCACTCCTGTTTCTTCTTTCTGTATTCCACGTCGAACCATTCTTATATTATTGGCAAACTGAAATCCTTTAATCCGGACAACCCGTGCAAACCTCCGATGCCGCCCTTTCTGTTATTTGCGTTTTTCGTGACTGCAAAGAGCAGGTTGAGCCTACATTAAAAGCACTCTACTCGCTAAAGCGTGTACAATTTGAGCTGATTGTCATAGATGACGCCTCTGAAGACGGTACCGCTGATACCATCCGCTCCGTTATCGAATATTATCAGCACGAACTCACTTACTTTTTTGAACATGAAAGCCGCAGAGGTCGTGGCAATTCTTTGAACTCGGCCCTCGAGCAGGTCCGCAACCGGTTCGTGTGGATTCCGGAGTCACTCCATAAGATCCACGAAAATGAGCTGCCTAGTGCCCTTTCCAAGCTTGAAAACACACCGTCTTGCCTGGCGCTGGGATGGGATGGTCCCACTCCGGAAACACCGTCTGACTGGCTGCAGATGCTCAGTGAGAGGAGGATCCCCTGTGACCGTGATTTTCTGTTTGACCTGCATCAAATCCCCATGCCCTTGCGGTTCATTGATCCGCACGTTCAAGCCCGTAACGCGTCAGAATGGGCGATCCGGCTTCTCAAACACTCCCCCCCTTTGAAAACCGTCTCCTTTACCGGCAAGTTCGATGAAGAGGTGATCATAGAGGAAGAGGATGCCAATGAAATCATACTGGCGCTGCTTCGTTCCTCCGGGTTGTCTCTTAGAAACTCGGAAATCCCGGAAATGATCCTGCGCGAGACAGCGAATCCGGAGACTTCACACGATCAGAGCGAAACCGGACCGGAGCAGCCGGAGTACTCTCCGGAACCACATCCCGGAACTGAACAGGTTGATAATGGTCCGGATGAAGACCATTTCGCACGACCCACCGAAAGCGAGCACGAAACAGCGGAACTCAGCCCGAAAACCCGACCGGAAGAAGAGCAAAAAACGGATCATCTGGAAGAGGATTCCTCCGCGGGAAATCAGGATCGATTTGAGCTGACAGAGCAAAAACCCGAAGATGAAACCGACAGTCATGTAACAGAGGATGCCAGGATTCTAATACGTGACGAAATCGACCAGCAGCCTCCTCTGTCCATCATCATCCCGAGTTCTACAACCCGGCGGCAGCTGCTGCAGGCTTGTGTACAATCGGTTTTTCGATACACGCATCCGGACCGCACCCGTCTGATCATTATCGACAACGGATCCCTGGATGACACCTCTTCCTATCTCGACCATCTGTACCGGGAAAACAGGCCGTTATTCGTGCATGCCAACCGGAATAATGTCGGTTTCGCCGCCGCGGTTAATCAGGGCCTTGAAAAAGCCGAGGAAGGCCCTGTCATGATCCTGCACAATGATGTCGTGCTCACCTCTCCACTGCCCGCAAGGCTGGTGAAGATGCTGGACCAGCATCCCGATATCGGCCTGCTGACACCTGCGGCCGACCAAACATGGAATCCGGATCAATCCATTGATAACCTGAAAGGCAAACCTGCCATCAGTGACCTGGAATACGTTGATGGCTACTGCATGGTATTCCGCAACCAGCACGGCATCCGCTTTAGCGACAAATATGGCCTTGCATTTTTTGAAGATGTGGATTTCTGCTACCGCCTGAAAAAAAAGGGGTATCGCATCGCCGTGGCCAACAGGGAAATGGTACGACATCGTCAAGGTGCCACCACCGGTGACCTCGGACTGACCATGCATGGCAAGAGCTATTGGAAAAACGCTTCTTTATTTCAAAAGACCTGGAATCTCAAACAGGAAGCTTCTTCGGATACGGAGATCACCGATCCGCTTGATCAGCTTCTCCTGGTGGGCCGGCAGATCAATCCCTTCTACCCGGACAAGAAGTTGCTGGATTTATTTGAGACGCTGTTTACCAGTGAACTCAAAACCCGCGTCCATCACACACGCTTTTCACAGCATGACCTCAAAGCCATTATCCGTCTGATGATCGCAGCTGAACAGAGAGAAGTCTTGCGCCGGCTTGAAGAGCAGTTGAATGAATACCCGCCGGATCTGGTACTCTACCACGATCTCATTGTCTTCTACTGTGACCGGACCATCTATTCTCGTTGCAAACAGTATTTTGATCGCATTGAAGAAGACCCTCTTCCTGTCGACCTTGATTTGTACCGCCTGAAAATTGCCGTTGGAGAAAAAGATTATTCACGAGCCGCCCGATTGCTCAAGGATCTCATGGACCGGATTCCCACCCATCCTGAAGTCCTTCTGGCTGCCGCAGAAATACATCGGAGAAGTGGCAGCCGTGAAGAGTCGGAAAAGTTCCTGGCACTTGCCCAGCAGTTGAATCCATATCTCAGAAACTGAATAAATAGTTTCTCTTTTTGTGATTATATCTTGCAGAATCAGAGACGGCAACTGGTTTCGAAATGCTTCAGAAATCGTTGTAACTCTGCTACTCTTTTAGCATGACCAGCCTGATCGAAGCTGTAGATTAAATTACGCAATGACCGCCCCATCATATCGGCAGCCGTTGCTTTTTTAAAAAAACGAGGCAGTGGCTCTACCCCGTGACTGCGCAGAAAAAAAGAGCACTGGTCCAGACTTACAATCCTGCCCTGGTTAAATGGATCCATATAGTGGGTATTTCCGTCGGCCTCCCATTTGATCAGAAAGTGCATGGGCATATTAACGCCGTATAGCGGCAGGTCCAGTCGGTTTGCCACAAAGAGCATAATCATGCTTAGCGTTATGGGTATGCCCTTTCTTCGCTGCAGGACTTTGTGGATGAAAAAATTATCAGGATTCATATAGTCGTCATCCGCTCCCTTGAACAGCTCTTCCCTGAAAAAGAAGGAGGCCAGCACCGATATCTTCTCAAGGTCTGTATCATCCGGATGAATCCTTTTCTCCAGTCGCGAGGCCATTTTATCCAGCTGGCGGCGATACAGATCCATTCTGAGGGTTGGATTGTCGATCAGGCACAATAAAAGCTGCCCTTTTTCCAACTGCTCAATTCCGGAGAGTCCCAGATCCAGATAGTCCAGAAACGACTGTTCAAGTGTGTCAATCGTCAAGTCATGGATCAGTTCGGTTACATATGCCCGATGTGACTCGTCCCGGATCTCCACCCGTATTTCGTCCAGAATGGGTACATGGCACTCTTTGAGCACGGACAAACGGGCCGTCACCGTTTTTTTAATAAACGGATCCGGATCATCAAGAAGCCGGATTAATGCCCTGACTTCCTGTTTCTCTATGGAACCTGTATCCGGGGGTCCCGGCTTTTCAAGATGACCCTTTGACATTCACAGGCTGTTTTTTTGGAGAAGATTGCATTCTAAAGCGGTATATGTGTTAATAACATTTTGAGCTTTATCGTTCACCTGTTACCTTTGGACTCTTATTAAACACACATACTTCCTGCCTGTTTGCCAATTTCAGGCGGCGAGTACATTCCACCTCCAAATACCGGGTCCGAATTCTTGAGTACACGGCTTGACAAAAAAACAGTTTCCCGACACCTGCTGTTATTTGTGCTTACTTTCATTTCGGCCGCATTGACGGGCACGCTGTTCGTCGGTCACACGGCAGATCTTCCGGAAGATGCTTTTACGAGTGCGCTTGACGGTTTTTATCTGTTTCTCGATATGGTCTTGTGGGAGGGGGTGCTTTTCGCAACATTGCTGCTGGGTTTTTTGACTGTCCATGAATTCGGACACTACTTTGCAGCTGTACGGCACAGGGTTGCTTCCACATTGCCTTATTTCATCCCTTTTCCACTATCCCCTATCGGAACTCTTGGCGCTGTTATTCGGATCAAGGGTGAGATTCGCAATACCAAAGCCATGTTTGACATAGGAGCAAGTGGCCCGATTGCCGGCTTTGCGGCGGCCATTGCCATACTCCTTTTTGGTTTCTATACCTTGCCAGATCCGGCTTACATGCAAAATTTTGCCGGGCATGAAATCCTGAATGAATACATTGTCGAACACGGAAAGTTTCCCGATGAACCCCTTTCCGATTTTTCAGATCAGCACTCCGATCCTGATATCATGGTATTAGGCAACACTCTTCTGTTTTCCATCATTGCCTCCTTTTTCGAAAACACTCCTCCCATGTGGGAGTTGTACCATTACCCTTTTCTTTTTGCCGGCTGGCTTGGTCTCTTTTTTACGGCGCTTAACCTGATGCCCGTGGGTCAGCTTGATGGCGGACATATTCTCTACACCCTTTTGGGATACCGAAGACACCGGATCATTGCTCACGTTTTTTTTATGGTCGTCATGGTTCTAGCCGGGCTGGGTGCCGTTCCGCTGTTTGAAAATCTTCTTTCGGGCTTTGATGTACCGCGGCGGCTTACCGCATGGATTCTATGGGCGTTGCTTTCGCTGTTTCTTCTGGACCGCGTGTTTCGAAAGGAATCCAAAAAGGTACTTAGCGCATGGTCTCTGGTAATCATTCTGAATATGATACTGCTTCATATTATTAATCCTGATGTCTTTGCAGGTTTCACCATTTGGGTTTTCTGGGCATTGTTTATTGTTTTCCTTGTAAAGATCGAACATCCACCGGTTCGCGAAGAGCTTCCATTAAGCAAAGGAAGGAAAATACTCGGATGGACTTGCATGATAATTTTTCTGCTTTGCATCAGTCCAAACCCCATATATTTCCTTTAGCCGGCCGGCTGTTTCATATCTCCTCAAACTTGCTTTATTTGTAAGAAATAGCATCCAGAACCACATCATATCTTGTCACCCCGCTTTGGAAAAGAAACAAAAACCCGGAACACCAACCCTGAACAACCGCAAGGCGCGGCACGAGTACAGCATCGTTGAGTCCTACGAAGCCGGTCTGGTGCTTACAGGTACGGAAATCAAATCATTGCGCCAGGGCAATGCCAATTTTGGTGATTCCTTCGCCTATATCAAGAAGGGTGAAATCTGGTTGAAAGAGTTTTACATAAAACCCTTTGAACAGGGGTCCTATAACAATCATGAACCTCGCAGGGAGCGAAAGCTCTTGCTGCAGCGCTATGAAATCCGGAAGATAGACCGTGCCGTATCACAAAAGGGCATTACATTGGTTCCGCTCAGACTATACTTCAAAAAAGGCCTGGCAAAACTCGAACTGGGGCTGGCCCGAGGCAAAAAGAAACACGACAAGAGAGCCAGTATTGCACTCAAGGACAGCAAGAGGGAAATGGAGAGAGAAATGCGGGGGAAAAAATAGCGGCAGGATTGTCTGTAAGCCGAATTCTGTAACCGGCGCTTCGCCGAAGCGGCGTGCCGGCCGGTAGTCATTTATCTGGTCCCGCCATTACTGGCGGGATCTTGCGGCCTACCCGGCAGTATTGTGACGGACAACACACTGCCTTATTTGGCCTTGCACCCCGCGGGGTTTACCGTGCCCCGCAGCGTTGCCGCTACGGGCGGTGGGCTCTTACCCCACCTTTTCACCCTTGCTCCGGGCCAGCCGAAGCGGTCTGTTTTCTGTGGCACTTTCCATGCTTCGCAATACGAAACTCCCCGGGTTTCCCGGGGCGCGGCGTCCGTTGGTGTTCGGACTTTCCTCCCTGCCGTTGCCGGCAAGGCGACTACCCGACAATCCTGCCTTAAAAAAGCTCTGATGCTGCATCATGCCAGATGATGGTATAACGTTATCTGTGGTCTGATACGTATGATTCCCGGCGGGATGTAGATTCTCTTACAAACCTTTTCTGTCAGACTTGCTTGCGCATCGCTTCCCCGGGACGATCATCACAGATTCAGCTGTTTTCGTGCCTGCTCAAAAAAACTGGGATCCACCACAATGCGCCCGGAGTTTTCATCAAAGATAATCTTGTTCTTTCTTCTGACCTCTACTTGCGTCTGAGGGGGAAGCATCATGCCGAGACTGGAACCTTTCTCCATGGCGACTACAGCCATGCCATTATGAAGACCCTTTCGCAGACGCTCATAGCTTCTCAGATAGCGCGAGTCCAAAGCCTCCGTGGCCTCCTTGCGCTTTAACCGCAGCTCCTCTTCCTCTTTTTTGTTACTGTCAATGAGTTTATTGAGATTGCTTTTCTTCTTTTCCAGTAAAAGTGTTGTTTCTTCAAGCTTCTTCTCGTTTTCCTCTATCGACTGCACAAGTTCTGCCGACTGCAGTTCTATTTCTTCGAGCCTTGAATAGGCATTCTCCCGGATCTGTTTCTGGGACTCGATCTCTTTGGTCAGAGCATCATATTCCCGGTTGTTGCGAACGGTTAGCTGCTGTTCTTCATATTTAACGACCAGCGCTTCTGCCTCTTTAATCTCCAGCTCAAGGCTTGCTTTCTCCATTTGCAGCTCTTTAGCTTCGGTTTTGGAGCGCTTTATCCGGGTTTGAAGACGGGTGATTTCGGTTTCAATATCATAGATCTCTTCCGGCAAATCCCCCTGCAGTCTTTTGAGCTCGTCAATGCGGTTATCGATGTATTGCAGGTTTGTCAGGTTTTGAAGTACTTCTACCATAGTGTAAGACTTCGATTGTTAGGTTGTTTTGTGTTTTAGTTGTCAAGAAAAAAAACGGATGGGGTTGCTATTTACTCCCGGCGGATAAATATCTGCTTCAGGGAACCGGTGTTTAAGCCTCTCGCACATGGTCTTTACCACGGGTATTTCGGTCTCGTAATGACCGGCGTCTATAAGCAGAAACGATTCTGACCCATAAAAGAAATCGTGATACTTCACATCAGAAGTCACGAACGCATCGGCACGTTGTTCAATAGCTTTTTCGATTAGAAATGATCCGGCACCTCCGCAGACCGCGACACGTTTGATTTTTTCCGGTGAGCCCGAAAAGCGGATTCCTCTGGCCTTGAGTTGCTTCGTGACATGTGTAGAAAAAGCAGTGCAATCCATCGAAGCCGAGAGGTGACCAATCGCCCCGAAGCCCGTTCTATTTTGGATGGCCTGATCTTCCGGTGAACCGGATGCCGGATCCGAATCAAGAAATTCAATTCCCTGCAAACCAAGTTTCTCCGCCAGGACAAAAGAAACCCCTCCGTATGCGGCATCCAGGTTTGTGTGTACGGCAATCAGGGCAACATCTGCTTTGATCAGCCTGTAAAGCAACGATCCCACGGGAGTGGCGGGTGAAATTCGCGAAATCCTCTTGAAAATAAGGGGATGATGGGCTATGATGAGACCGGCTCCGGATTCAATGGCTTCGTCTACCACCTCATGAGTTACATCAAGACATACGGCAACTCTCCCAACGCTCTGTCCGCTGTCTCCAACCAGTAATCCGACGTTATCGTAGTCGAGCTTGGTGCGCTGTGGTGCCCATTCTTCCAAATACTCGAGGATATGCCGGATGGTGGTAATCATATTCCCGAGCAGTGCCCCCCTGGCTGCCCGGGTCCCGAACCTTTACAGGCGGGATCGGATTGATGGTAAGTGTATCGTTTTCGGTACACGGTATTTGATGCAATCAGCA
>SLHZ01000048.1 GCA_007135895.1 Balneolales bacterium
CAAAACGGGTGTATCATGTCGAGCGGCAAGTTTTATAAAGCTGGGCTGAAAGGGTTGCAGTTGATATCTGCGATTAAAACCCTTTCCAATACCCGGTATTCCTTCGGGGTAATATATAACCCTGCCACCCCTGGACAGAATTCGATCAAAGTTGATATATGTTTGATCGATAGCCCCGAAAAGACGCCACCAGTTATCCAGGCCAAAAGGTCTCATCCACCAGTTAAGGGCCAGTTTTGGAGAATAAAGCGGGCGAAACTTGGCATTTTTGCGAAAGTTGCCGCACCGCCAGAGTAACTGGTCTAATACAAAGGAATCATGTGGAAAAGCATTTCCGCTGTGATTTGAAGCAAGTATTACCGGTCCGGTGGTCGGGATGTTCTCATAGCCAATAAGCCGGGCACGAAAATAGTGGTCAATGATTCCGGAAGAAACCTCCTGATAGAAACTTCGCAGGTATTTGAAATCAATGGGATCATCACCAGAGATGACATTTTGATATCTGTTGCTTGAGATCATAACTATTTATTGAAAAAGGGAATGAGTATCCCGGCCAGGAAAAGCGTGGCCCATAGAGGCCAGGGGCCATTCTGTACAACGGCTACCGTTCCGCCGAGGATGCAAGCCCCGCTGATGATGCTGTAGCGTAGTCCATGAACAGGATCCGAAACAGGAGAGCGGTCGGTTACGGAGTGTTCGAGATAGTTCAGACTGTCTGCCGTTATCCTGGGAAGTCGCAGAAGTGTATCAAAGAGCTCTGGCATTCCACGCCAAAGCTCTTGAATTATGGAAGTCGGATGAAACTGTTTCTGGAAAATCCGAAACACATGTTTTCTGGAAACAACCGGCACATCGATTTTGGGATCCAGCAAATATCCAACCCCTTCATAAGTAATCAGCGCCTTGGTCATGAGTGTCATTTCCACGGGAAAATAGATCCGGTGACGCGCTCCAATAGAAAGTGATAAAACAATCATTTCACCAAGAGAAAAGTCACCGATGGAAGAGTGATGAAAAAAACGGCGAAGCATGTCTCCCACAGACCTTGTAAAACCATAAGGATCACCATTTTTCCCAATACTTGCCATGGCAACGAGATTGCGAGTTGCCCCTTCGATGTTTCCTGAAACCAGTGCGTTGAAATAATGCAGCAGCCTTCTTCTGGTTGTTTCCTCAAAACGCCCCACCATGCCCAGGTCAATAAAACCTATTCGATCATCTGAGAGAATCAGCAGATTGCCCGGATGCAAGTCGGCATGAAAAAAGCCATCTTTATAGAGCATGCGGATAATGGCTTCAGCCCCCCGGTCAATGATTGTTTTTTTTCTTTCACCGGAATAGTTGCTCACAACAGGAGAATCGGGTTTGTGCCCATCCAGAAACTCCATGCAAAGAATACTATCAGTACAATATTCGCGATAAATATCCGGAAACTTTATGTAGTCAAGATCACTGAAGTTCGCCTTGAAGATTTCGGCGTTATCGGCTTCGTTGTCAAGGTCTACCTCCTTGATGGTATAGTTGCAAAACTCCCGGATCAGACGTCTCGGCTGATACTGGGGGATGATCCAGTTCAGGACGATTCCAAGCCATTTAAGCAGCAAGATATCGGTGATTACCGTATCTCGAATTCCGGGTTTAATAACCTTGAGGACAACAATTCTTCCATCTTTTGTTATGGCTTTATGTGTTTGTGCAATGGAAGCCGAGCCCAATGGCTCTTCGATTACAACTTCAAAGATATCTTTGAGCTTACCTCTAAGATTTAATTCGATAATTTTTCTGATGCTCTCAAAAGGAACCTGGGGCAACTTGTAGAGCAGGCTCTTTAACTCCTCGGTAATAATCTTTGGGAGGATGTCTTCACGAAGAGCCAGGATCTGTCCGAATTTGATATACGTTGGTCCAAGCAGCTCAAGGCGTAACCGAAACTGTTTCGGAAAAGGGAGGTTTCGGAGTTCCGGCTTGAGAAAAGGCCATACGACCAGGGCAATGAATCGTGAGGGCAGCGACCGGATCCCCTTTTTCCGCTCTGGCGATAGGGATGCGACATAGGCTATGATTCCCCCCATTATTAGCCCGATCATGTGACGATGGATTAGAAAGAGTCTACGGACCACACTGCGGTAGGGAGCCAGGGGATCAAAGTGTGTTCTTCGTTCAAATTTTTCCGGCGCTGCCATTTTTACCCTCTGTAAAAGAACCTGTTTGGCAATAGGCGATAAGAAGAATCGTTCATTTGTTGGTAGAGATTTGTTTACGGCGGTCGTGACCCGGAATCATAATATCATGACTAAAATATCGGGAGGCGGGAAGAGTTGCAACGACTGCTTTGATTATTAGTGTTTTCATTTGAAATGTCAAGTTGAAAAGAATCATGAAAGAAGAGCAAAACGATACCGGAACCAGGTTTTCTCTTTGGCTTGTCCCTGATGCGAAAGCCAACGATGTTTTGCGTGATATTATCCATCGACTGTCACTGGAATACCAATCTCCTTTTTTTGAGCCTCACATCACCCTTGCAAGCAGCAGCACCCACTCTTATGAAAGCATGGAAGCGATCACAAAGGAGCTTGCCACATCATGGCAGCCCCTTGAGCTGATGCTCACCGAGGTCACATATACCCCCACTTTCTACCAGTCATTGATGATCCGGGTACCCGCCAAAACAGGGCTGCTCAGCGTTCGAAAAAAGGTTTTGAAGGGTCTTGGTGTTGATAACGGCCACTGGATACCCCACGTAAGTCTTCTATACAAAGAGCTTGAGGTGGAAGAAAAGAAAAACATCATAAATCGTATTGGTGACCGATTTGATCTGGCTTTCAAACCCGATAAAGTATACCTTATGAATACTTCCGGTCGGCCCGAAAAATGGAGCCCGATGAAGCTTTTTCCATTACCGGTGTAAAAGAACACCAGCCGGCCCGAAGAAAGGCGCTGCGCCACCCTGTAAAATTGTAACAAGTGCCAAAAAATTTTCTATAAATAGGGATTGGTTACATTATTTTCTAAACAACCAAATTATTAATGCTATGGCTGGAAACACTTTTTTCAAGGATGTTAACAAATGTTTTGACCGTGCCGCCACGTACCTTTCGATTGAAAAGGGCCTGTTGAGCCAGATCAAGGCCTGTGACAGCACCTATCACGTCACTTTTCCCTTGGTGAGAGATGACGGTAGTGTAGAAGTTATTCATGGGTGGAGGTCCGCCCACAGTTCACACAAATCACCTACCAAGGGTGGCATCCGTTATGCTGACAATGTGAACGAGGACGAGGTCAACGCACTGGCTGCGCTGATGACCTACAAATGCGCGGTAGTGTCCATACCTTTTGGCGGAGCCAAGGGAGGCATCAGGATCAACGGCAAAAACTATTCCGACGGCGAGCTGGAAAGAATTACCCGCAGATTTACTTTTGAGCTGATAAAGCGGAACTTTATTGGTCCGGGCATCGATGTTCCCGCGCCAGACTACGGCACCAGCAGCCGTGAAATGGCCTGGATACTGGATACCTATCGCAGCATGGTCAATACGCTTGACAGCGAGGGCTGTGTAACCGGAAAGCCGATTGCCCAGGGCGGCGTTAGTGGACGGACAGAAGCCACGGGCAGGGGGGTTTATTTCGGTCTCCGCGAAGTATGCAGGGTAAAGAAAGAGATGGACCGGCTTGGATTGACTACCGGACTTGCGGGCAAGCGGGTCATTGTCCAGGGTCTGGGAAATGTGGGCTACTACGCGGCGCTTTTTCTGCAGGAAGACGATGCAATAATAACCGGTGTTGCAGAGATGCACGGAGGGATTTACGATGAAAAAGGCATCGATGTAAAGAAGCTTCGTGAATACATTGTCGAAACAGGCTCAATCAAGGGCTATCCGGAAGGCCGGTTTGTTGAAGACTCAAAGTCCATGCTGGAATGGGAGTGTGATATTCTGATACCCGCCGCTCTGGAGGATCAGATAACGACTGAAAACGCACCAAAAATCAAAGCAAAAATCCTGGGCGAGGCGGCCAATGGTCCGGTACTCGAAGATGCCGATGCCATCTTGCGTAAAATGGACATTCTGGTGATTCCCGATATTTTCATCAACGCCGGAGGTGTTACCGTTTCCTACTTTGAATGGATAAAGAACTTGTCGCACATACGATTCGGGCGCATGGACCGGCGGTATGAAGAGAATGCCATGAGCCGGTTGCTCCAGGCGATAGAGGGGTTGACAGGTGCACGTTTCAGCGAGAACGACATTGCCCGCCTGGGTAAGGGTCCGGAAGAGTGGGACTTGGTGGATTCGGGCCTTGAAGATACCATGGTAATGGCATATGAGCGTCTGCGCGAGACCAGGGATCAGTACAAAACAGACCTCAGAACGGCGGCCTACATCAGCGCTATCGAGAAAGTGGCTCTTTCCTATCAGCAGCTGGGCATATTCCCATAACCTGGTGGCACAAGAGCATCCGGATTTACCAGAAATCGAGAAATGCTTACTTTTTCTCTTTTTATATTGCCGGTAATGATTGTGTTATCGGCTATTGTGTTGTCTTTATTTAGAAAAGACTCATAGTAAAAGAAGCATTTTTGCTTATGTAAGAAACGGCTGTTCTGGAACTGAGCGTTTTGTGCCGGTCATCGTTGTTTTTAGAGTATCGCGGAACGTTTTCGGGCCCTGAGTCCTCAGCCGATATAAGGCTCAAGATCCATGATATAACGGGCGAAAGAAGACAATCCGGTGTCCGTCACACGATAGCGAGACTCCGGCTTGCCCTCCGTGACCTTTTTTTCCACGGATATGTAGCCGGCGGCTTCAAGTTTACTGAGGTGTGTGCTCAGGTTGCCATCCGTCGCATTGAGTGCTTTTTTAAGGCTGTTGAAGCTGACATCCTCCGACCGGGTAAGTATAGCCATCAAGGCAAGGCGGATACGGGAATGGATCAGGGGGTCAATTTTTCGATAATCCAAAGGAAGAATGTCGTTTTCCATAGCAATCGCGGTTCAGTATATCAGTAAAGTTGAAAGATTTGTACTGTTTGATGTATCATCTGATTCTGGACAGAAAAAAGTTGCCATGCCATACTATCGCACTTTATTCCATAAAGAGCAAGTATCGTGCCGAATAAAATAACCGGAAACTGTTTGCAAATAGATTTTGATACCGGCAAATGTATGCTACATTGTAAAAACAGAAACCCGAAGAAAACAGAATCCGGAAAACGGGAATTTAAAATTGAAAATCAATACCAGGAAACCATTACCAGGGAAAACACCTGCTCAGAAAGATCGGGCCGCAAGATTGCTTGAAAGCCTCTACAGGCATTATCCCCATCCGCACTGTGCCTTGATTTTTACCAACCCATTTGAGCTTTTGGTCGCAACGATACTCAGCGCCCAGTGTACCGATGCGAGGGTCAACATGGTTACGAAAGATCTGTTCAGAAACTGGCCGACTCCGGCGGAAATGGCGACTGCCCCCTTGCAGGAAATTGAAGAAGTGATTCGCTCTACGGGTTTTTTCAGAAACAAAGCGCGTTCTATCAAAGAGTCGGCCGTCAGAATTATCAGTGACTTCAACGGGCGGGTTCCCGAAACCATGGAGGAGCTGCTGACACTTAGAGGGGCTGCAAGAAAAACTGCAAATGTCGTTCTCGGAAATGCCTTTGGAAAAAATGAAGGCGTTGTTGTTGATACACATGTGGGCCGACTTTCACGGCGCTTTGGACTGAGCCGGCACGACAATCCGGTCAAGGTAGAACGTGACCTGATGGCATTATTTGATCGAGAGGAGTGGACCAATCTGTCGCACCTGCTAATCGCTCATGGTCGAAATGCCTGCAAATCAAGGATGGTTAAGCCCCCGGTTCACCCCATATGCCAGGAGTTTGGAGTTCGTTGTATCTGTACAACTATGGAGCGGGAAAATGAAAGCTAATGAAGAAGAAAAGGTGCGCAGCCGGAAAAATGAACAGCGGGGGTCTTTTCATCATGACCCAGCAATGATTGACCCGACGGTCAGAATTCCCCCGTTGAGGTCAGATCTGGAATTATTACCGGTATCAAAAAACGGGGTGGACCTAATCTATATAGTTGATTCGCAGGGATACATGGACCAGCCCCTGGTGCTGGGCAAGCCGGTCTCTGCCTTGCTTCCCATGCTGAACGGTCATTATTCTGTCAGAGATATTGTCAGGGACCTGCGACGATATGGGGCCGACACCGGTGAAACAGAACTCCAGGAGCTTGTCATGGCATTTGACAAGGCGGGCCTGCTGTTGTCCCCTTCATTTCAACAGCGAAGAGAAAAAATTGAGGAGCGATTTGAAAAACGGAAACTCCGGCCAGCGGTATGTGCCGGAGTATCGTACCCGGCCAATGCTGCTGATTTGCGGGCCATGTTAAAAAGAGCATTTGAAGAAACCGAAAGAGTCCCGGTTTCTTTTGGAAGAATCCGGGCGTTATTTGCACCCCATATTGATACCCGGGTCAATTTGTCGGTTTATGCCTCGGGCTTTCGGCACCTGGCGGCACTTAAACCGAAAAGGGTTGTGATTCTTGCCACCTCTCATTATTCCGGCGGGTATCATCCGCTGTATAATGGTCTGCCTTACATTGGCAGCCACAAAGACTTTTCTACGCCACTGGGGGTTGTTCCAGCCGATCTGAAGGCTATCCGGGACCTTGCTGCTGTTGCCGGACAAACAGGGTTGAGTTTCAGGGACCGGGCTCATCGTAGTGAGCACAGTATTGAGTTGCACCTGGTTTTTTTACAGTACATGTGGTCCCATCCATTTGCAATAGTTCCCATTCTGGTCGGCTCTTTGGAGGATTTATACTATATGCGGGAAGGAGATACCGGCAAAAAGGTGGATGCCATGACCAGGGAGCTCGGCAATCGATACGCGGAAGATGATGAGACGCTGTTTCTGATATCGGGTGATTTGGCCCATATTGGAAAAAAATTCGGTGACCGACAATCGGCCAATTCGATGTATGATGATATGTGCTCATATGACCGGCTTTTTCTGGGATCGGCTGCCAGGGGCCGGGCAGACGAACTGCTGTCGCTTCAGGCCGAGTATGACGACGCGTACAGAATTTGTGGTTTTCCACCCCTCTATACCGCCCTTCAGGCGCTTCCGGAAGCAAGGGGCACGATAACCGGATATGACATATGGGACGACAGGGAGCAGGAGAGCGCCGTCTCCTTTTGTTCGATTATCTATTCTGACGGAGCCAGATGAGATGCACCTCACAACAGCAAAACAGGGCGTGATCAGGTCTGAAATTGTTCATTGAGTGCCTGAACAAGTACTTGTTTGCTGGTGGGTTTTCTGAAAAATTTCTGAACCATTCCGTCAATACCATGTTTTTGAAGCTGGTATTCGTCAAAGCCGCTAAAAACAAAAACAGGAGTGGTTTTATATTTTGGATTGTCTCGAATGGCTTTGACCAGAATGGCGCCATCCCCTTCTCCTTGAAGATTCAGGTCAACCAGCACCAGGTCAACTTTGTGCGACTCCAATATTTGAAGCGCCTTTTCGGGTGTTTCTGCCGTAAGAAGCTGAAAAGGTTCTTTGCGTAAAAAAAGCCGGATGAGCGTCAGGTTTTCCTGTTCATCTTCGATATATAGAATTGTTGGCTCTGGCATTTAGCAAGCTGTTTATGAGTAGTTCCAAGGCAATAGAGCGATTGCTTCCACCGCTGAAAAAGCCCACATAATCATCCGGGTCATGAGGCCGGTTTTTCGACGATCTCCATTTTTTCGGCGAAATACGCACAAAAATCTTTCATGTCTCCTGAAATATGCTCATCGTCAATGGCACGCTCCAGTGTTTGTGCCATGGTTTTCAGGGTCTCGTAGAAAAATATTTTTATTTCATCCCGACTCATTTCTTTTG
>SLHZ01000105.1 GCA_007135895.1 Balneolales bacterium
ATGTACCCGGAATATTTCACCATGGACATCGACAACGGGTTCAGTGATACCGTAAAACTCACGGTATTCGGTCATGACGGTTCGGTACAGTTCGGCGAACTGGCGGGTAGTCTGCATTTCCGGGTGGTCATCCATGAGATTCTGCAGGGCGATCAGCGCATTCGAAAGATGTTCCTCGGCTGTTATCAGGTCATCACTGATCTGCGCTTCCAGGGCCAGAAGGTGCATCCGATAGATATAGGCCAGCCTTTGCAGTTCGTCTTTGCCAAGCTTTCGGGTGTACTGGTCGGTCATATCGGGCAGCGGCCGGTGCGAAAGCTCGTCGAACCCGGGCATACTGAGCAGGCGGGCACGATTCACATGAAGCGTAACCGGTTCAATGGTCCGGTAATCAACGGTACGCTCCCTCCCCGACACATTGGCCGGAAGGAGCAGCAACAGCACCAAAACAACGAAAGACATTTTTATAATCATGGCATGATGGGAAAAGATTTTTACTGCATTAACCTTGAAATTTACGCAAAAATGCATCGAAATAAAACAAGGAACCCATCAACGATCCATCTCGTCCCAGCGATGTGCGAGTGGAAGCCGGCGTCCGGATCCAAAAGCTTTGGAACTGACACGAAGACCCGGTGGCGCCTGTCTGCGTTTGTATTCGTTACCATCAACCATCCGGATGACTTTGGTGACCGTTTCTTCGGGTAATCCCGATGCAATGAGTTCATCGGCTGAGCGATGATCTTCGATGAAGCCTTGCAGCACAGCGTCCAACAGCTCATATTCCGGCAACGAATCGGTATCTTTCTGATCGGGTCGCAGTTCGGCGCTCGGCGGTTTTTCAAGCGTTGATAGAGGGATGACCACCCGGCCGTAATATTCGCTGTTGAGCCATCGGGAGACAGCATAGACTTCGGTCTTGTACAGATCCGAGAGAACCGACAGGCCACCCGCCATATCCCCGTAGAGGGTGCAGTATCCCACAGCCAGTTCCGACTTGTTCCCGGTGTTAAGCACCATATGGCCCAATTTGTTGGACAGTGCCATCAGCAGGATTCCCCGGCACCGGCTTTGTATGTTCTCTTCTGCCACATCGAACGGCCGGCCGGCGAATAGCGGTTCGAGCAGCTCCCTGAAATGGTTAAAGGCTGTTTCAATCGACAGCTCATGGCAGGTTATACCCAGATTCCGGGCCAGTGAAAACGAATCATCCACACTCTCTTTTGATGAATAGGGCGATGGCATGGTGATACCCGTCACCCGGTCAGGACCCAGGGCCTCGACCGCAATGGCGGCGGTCAGTGCCGAGTCAATACCCCCGCTCAGTCCCAGCAAGACACCGCCGGTCATCCGGCTCTTGGCCACATAATCTTTCAAGCCAAGCACAAGTGCCTTGAAAAGCCTCTCCTCCGGCCCCGGAAATACCCTGACAGGGCTGATGCCAGGCTCCGGCAACCTGGTACTGACAGGTCTGACATCCGGTTCCGGTGAATGGGTTTTGAGAGGTCTGCCCTCAGGCTCCGGCAGGCGGAACGAACCATCATCGTCCCAGATCACATCACCGGCATCCTCCTCCAATGCAGCCAGGCGAAGGACGGGCCGGTCAGATCCGGATGGAATCACACAGCTTGAACCGTCAAAGATCAGTTCCGTGTTGGCACCTGTCTGATTCGCGTAAATCACGGGCAGCTTCAGACGGCTTGAATGCCGTATGAGCATATCTTCACGCATTTCAAGCTTTCTCCGCGTAAACGGTGATGCCGATATATTTACCAGCACCTCCGCGCCCTGCTCTTTCAGCAGATCGGCCGGCTCCACATCATAGGTATGATAATTGTATTCGTTCTGATTATTCCATATATCTTCACATATGGTTATACCCCACTTACGTCCCCCCCATTCCACAACGCGCACCTCCCTTGCAGGCTCGAAATAACGGAACTCGTCAAAGACATCGTAGGTTGGCAGCAGTGTTTTCTGAACTTCATGCAGCAGTTTCCCGTGTTGCACCATCAAGGCGCAATTGCAGACCGGACGTCCGTGGGACAGAGGGTTGGGTCGAACACTGCCGAAAAGAAGTGCTGTTCGGCCTGAAGCTCCGATAATCTCCTCATTGGACTGCTGAATGGATTCGATAAAAGATTTCCGCTCCAGAAGGTCCATGGGAGGGTAGCCGCACGTCACCAGTTCCGGCAATATCAGCAGATCGACACGGCTCTTTTCTGCATCTTTCAGGGCTTTGAGAATCAAGCGGGTGTTACCGGCAAGGTCACCTACCGTGACATTGATTTGTTGAATGCGTATGCGCATGGATACAGACGGGACTTTATGATATCTTGCAGATGATGATGAGTCAAATCTTCTGCAAGAAGAATTACGGGATTTCACAACAAGATACGGCAATCACGCGCAATAATGGTAGCTCCAGGTCAATCCGGTTGCGGACCGGACAAGCAAAATCGGTCCCATGACGCCATTGAAATCGGGTATGACGGCTTCCGTTATCTGCCGGAAGTCCGCCTGCTCAACAAGCGTGTTTTCCGCGAGAGGAGGATCATCAACCGTTTTGACCACGATCCCCTTTTGTTTCTCACCGCTCATTGCAACGGACAGCTGGCCGGCTTCAAAATTGGATATGCGGTCAGCCGGAGTATTTTCTACTCGGCCAAAAGCGCCACGGACCCTCAGTTCCGGAAGCGTGGTGTTGCTATGCGGCTATTGGAAGCCATGGTAGAAGAGATCACCAGAATGGGTTTCAGGGAACTTCGGTTTGACGCATTTCCCGCCCATCACCCTGGCATGCTTGTAATCGGTCTGCGATACGGCTTCAGGATCCGCCGGTTGATCTGGGACGACAAGATGAGTGACTTCCGGATACAGCTCTCCATGAAGCTGCCCAGGTGACAACCGGGCACGCGGTGTACGGATACAGATGGCCGGCATACGGGTGACCCAAATCGGAAGTGCGGATGAACGCCATTTGGGAATGCGGATGACTGCTATTCGGAAGTGTGGATTAACGCCATTTGGGAATGCGGATGACTGCTATTCGGAAGTGCGGATTGCCGCCATTTGGGAGTGCGGATGACGGCTATTCGGAAGTACGGATAACCCAATCGGAAGTGCGGATTTCAGGTATCAGGCGTTCCGGGGGAAGAATCGGTATCTGCAGATTCTCATATGAAGCGCGGCAGTCCGGGAGGCGTGGTCATTCCCCCCTTTTTTTCAGCCTGCCAATCGTTCAGAAGATTTTTTTTCAGGTAGAGCGGGTGAACGTCTTCACAATTCAGTTGCTTCAGCGGGATCCAGTCCACATCCCGGATAATCTGTTCCTGCCGGGAGTACTCGGGATCCATGCCTTTTTGCAGTTCACCGTGCTGCCAATCGCAGCGAAAGTAGAATTCAATGGCATGGACATGCGGCGTGACTACTTCATGCAGATACCACAGGGGTCCGGCCGATACGGTCAGTCCCGTCTCCTCGGCCATTTCCCGGCACAGAGTTCCGGTCAGAGCCTCCCCGAACTGCACTCCGCCGCCGGGTGGCATCCAGATAAGTCCTCCGGTTACGGGCGAATGCAGCTGCACCATAAGCAGGGACTGGTCATGAATCAGCAATCCATTGACACGAGTGCGGATTTTTCCGGCATAGCGGGGGTCGGGGTCACGGGACATAGAACCTGTGTGTTTCAACTGACGGTTTTCAAGCTGTTCCTGACGGTTTTCAAGCCGTTCCTGACGGTTTTCAAGCTGTTCCTGCCGGCTGCCCATGCAGGAAAAACGACCGCTTATTTTTTTTCCGATTCGGTTGCGGATACCGTCTTCTTATGCTGCAGATAGACCACCCTGTCGTGTTCTTTGGCATATTTAAAAGCGGCTTTCACAAAAGAGACGAAAAGGGGATGGGGCCGGCGGACAGTGCTTTTCAATTCAGGATGAAACTGAACACCCACATACCAGGGATGGTTTTGGGCCTCAACAATTTCCACAAGGTCACGATCCGGATTCAGCCCGGTGGTATGCAGACCGAATTTTTTTAGCTGATCTCTATAGCGGTTATTCAGTTCGTAACGATGGCGGTGTCTTTCGCGGATCTCCTTTTTACCGTAGGCTTTTTCTGCCAGGGAGTTCTTCTCAAGCCGGCAGGAATAGGCCCCAAGCCTCATGGTCCCCCCTTTGTCGTTGATCTGTTTCTGGTCGAGCATCAGGTCCACAATCGGATAGGCCGTTTCCGGGTCAAATTCGGTACTGTTGGCCCCTTTCCAGCCACACACATTCCGGGCATATTCAATGACGGCGCACTGCATGCCCAGACAAATACCCAGGAAAGGAATGCGATTTTCCCTGGCGTACTGCACCGCGGCCAGTTTTCCTTCTATGCCTCTGCCGCCGAATCCCGGGGCAACGAGGATTCCGGAAACCCCCTCCAGGCGGTGGGCCGCATTCTGGTGATTCAAATAATCGGAAGAGACCCAGCAGATATCCACCTCGCAATTATTGACAGCGCCGCCATGTTTGAACGATTCCACGATTGACATGTAGGCATCCTGGTGATCCACATACTTCCCCACCAGTGCAATTTTTATGCGGTGATCGGGCCAGGTGACAGCCTGGACAAACTGGTTCCAGTCCGTCAGTTTCGGTTTTCCGGCACGAATATCCAGTTTGTCGATTACCCGCAGATCAAGCGCTTCTTCTTTCATGAGCAGCGGAACCTGATAGATCGATCTGGCATCGAGTGAGGCAATGACATCTTCGACCTCCACGTTGCAGAAACGGGCAATTTTTTGCCGAATGCCATGATCAAGCGGGATTTCTGTCCGGCAGACCAGTACATCGGGCTGCAGGCCCAGTTCATAGAGGGTTTTGACCGAGTGCTGGGTGGGTTTGGTCTTGAGTTCACCGGCCGCCTTGAGGTAGGGCACCAGCGTCAGATGAATGGAAAGGGTATTGGTCCGACCGACATCATAGCGCAGCTGACGCATGGCTTCAATGTAGGGCAGGCCCTCGATATCGCCAACGGTACCGCCGATCTCCACGATAATGATATCGTATTTACCGGAGTCGCCGATGCTCCGCACACGTGATTTTATTTCGTCGGTGATATGAGGGATGACCTGAACCGTCTGGCCCAGATACTCTCCTTTGCGTTCCTTGGATATCACATCGTAATAGATGCGGCCGGTTGTGACGTTATTTTCCTGGGTGGTTGGTATGCCCAGAAATCGCTCATAGTGACCAAGATCCAGGTCGGTCTCGGCACCGTCATCAGTAACATAGACCTCTCCATGCTCATATGGGTTCATGGTTCCGGGATCGACATTGATATAGGGATCGAGTTTCTGGATGGTGACACGAAGACCACGTGTGGCAAGAAGAAGTCCAAGTGACGAACAGATGATTCCCTTTCCGAGAGACGAGGTTACCCCCCCGGTCACAAAAATATATTTCGGCTCCATCAGTCTGGTGCGGTGTTAGTGAAAGGTTGCAGAAAAATAGCAGGTTTCACCGGGTCTATCAAATCAAAAAAAAAACGGGTATGTTATGAGTCGAAAGTGAGGCCGTTTATTATATAATCATCGGCTATATAATCATCTGCGCACTCTGCGCACTGGAACGATTTTATGGATTCTGAAGAGTATATCTATGGGCGCAATGCCGTGATGGAGCTTCTTGCACATCGTCCGGAGCAGATTACTAAACTGTATTTACGGCAGAACCTCTCGGGCAGGCCGGTTGCGGAGCTGGAGCGGAGGGCTTCCGCTGCACGTATACCGGTTCAGCGGGTACCCGGACGAAGACTGGCCGAAATGGTCGGCACGGTGAACGACCAGGGAGTGGTGGCACAAATCAGTGCGGGACGTTATCTGGAGCTGGAGGATTGGCTTGACCAGATCGACATGGCGGACAGGCCGGTCCTTCTGGCTCTTGACGAAATTGAGGATCCCGGCAATTTTGGTGCAATGATCCGCAGCGCGCTGGCTTGTGGTGTGGACGGCGTGCTGGTTGCCAAGCACCGGCAGGCCCCTCTGTCTGGCGGTGTAATGAAATCATCGGCCGGTACGGTCCTGCGGATGCCGGTGATACGGGTGGTGAATCTCAACCAGTCCCTTCTTCTTCTCAAGGACAAGGGCTTCTGGATTTACGGGACCGATATGAAAGGCACTTCCGACTACCGGAAACAGCGTTATGACGCACCCATGGTCCTGGTAGCAGGCAACGAAGAGCGGGGTTTGCGAAAGAAAACCCGGGATCACTGCGATGTGCTCCTTCGAATCCCCATGCTCAATGGTGTGGAGTCCCTGAATGTATCGGTCAGTACCGCGCTGATTTGCTACGAAATCCTACGAAACAGGCAGGTTGAGCCAGAATGACCGTGAGGGGTGATCTTCGGGATCGACACCGTGATCCGCATTCATGTAACGCAGAACCAGGTTGTTAAAGATCAATGGGAATCCGGCCGGTTTGAGTACACCCTGTTCGGGGATGCATTTATCGGCCAGCTTGTAGTCACCGCAATAGTTGTCGATCAGTGCTTCTTTGAAAGCCGGTGGTTCGGCTATGAAACGGATCTTCACTTGCCCCCCTTCCGCATCGGTTATTTCTATGCCAATGGCCTTGCCGCTGCCTGTGAGGGTAATCAGGAAACCGAGCATATTATCCATGATCATATCCACGATCTCGGCCGAGGCCATCATTTTCCGCACGGAGCTCTCGTATTGCATCGTTACATCCAGTGACTTGCCCTTAATGAGGATGCTGTTGCGATCCATGACCTTCTGCATCAGGGACTGCAGGTCGATTTCGGATTTATCCAGTGTGAACACATCATCCTGCAGATGATAGCAGTAGCTCCAGCTTTTGATGGCGTATATGAGCTTTAATGACGAAAGATGGGCATTGCGACAGTAGGAAGCGAGCGGATCGAGATTGTCCGAAAGATCGGGATGATCCGATGCCAGGGCTTCCAGATCTTCAATCAGCAGTTCGGCATACATCATGGCATTGCCGACCGGTGTTTTCAGATCATGGGACATTTTTGATACAAACTTGGACGGGACTTCCTTCATGGTATCAAATCTTAAAACAGGTTGGTGTTGTCAGGCCTCATTGGCCACAATTTCACTTTCCGCAAAAAAATAAGCCGCCTCAATCCGGCCGTTTTCTTCCGAATCAGATCCATGCACCATGTTTTCCCCTTTGCTGTCGGCAAAAAGGCGTCGGATCGTTCCTTCGGCGGCTTCTGCCGGATCCGTGGCACCAATCAGTTTACGGTAATCCTCTATGGCATTTTCTTTTTCAAGAACAACCGGCACACACGGTCCGCTGCTCATGAATGTTGTGAGATCATCAAAAAAGGGCCTTTCACGGTGTACGGCATAAAAACCGCCTGCCGTCTCTTTGGTCAGCCGGGTCATCTTCATTGCCTTGATCTCAAATCCTGCTTCCTGAATACGGCGGAGCACCTCTCCAATCAGACCTTTTCTGACACAGTCGGGTTTAAGTATTGCTAATGTTCTTTGTTTTGCCATAATGTGATTATGTGGTTAAAAAATGGTTGAATTATGTTTTTGGATTCCTCGTTCCGGACTCCGGATTGTAGATTCCAGGTTGTGAATTCCTCGTTCTGGATATCTGCTTATGGATTCCGAATTGTGGATTCCTGTCAATACCTTACCGACAGGCTGTTCATCCGACAAGATAATCCTTTTGAAGGTACTTTTTCAGTAAAAAGCCGGGCCGGTATTCCGGGCGAATACCGTTATCGAAAACCGGTTTTCAGAAACAGAGAACTGCCAGACTCCGGGACCATAAAACCGGTACGCAATTGAGTGCCTATGCCTTATCCGTGAGACAAGTGATACCGGGGAGCTC
>SLHZ01000335.1 GCA_007135895.1 Balneolales bacterium
CTGGATATCCGTCAGGATTACCGGTATCCGCTTATCCTCCTCGACAGGAAGCGGATTCATGAGACTTGCCGTTTCATGAAGGAAGACCTTCATTTCATTTATCTTGCTGAAATGCTGGGAACGGATCGCTACACATCGGATGACCGTTTTGAAGTGATCTATCACATGATATCTCTCCGGGAGCAGCAGCGCTTCTTCCTGAAAGTGCGGGTTGAAGAGGAAAAACCGGCTCTTCCTACCGTCACGGATATATGGAAAGCGGCCGGATGGCACGAACGCGAAATCTACGACATGTTCGGTATTCGATTTGAAGGCCATCCGGACCTCAGGCGCATCTATATGCCTGAGGATTTTGCATATCACCCGCTCCGCAAGGAGTTTCCCCTTCTCGGCGTACCCGGTTCCCTGGAACTTCCCAATACGACACCGGACCACGACTGAGCAGCCAACGGAATACGATACCTGAGACAATGAACCCTGAACGCGGAAATCCCACTTTCTTCAAAAAGCACCAGGAGGCCTATTACAAAAGCCTGGAGAATAAACATGCCACGGTGGAAATCGATGACAGTGATCCGCTGGCCACCCGAATGATTCTCAATATGGGACCGCAGCACCCGGCTACCCACGGGGTGCTCCGCGTTCTGATGGAACTCGACGGTGAAACGATTACAAAATGCCGGCTGGATATCGGGTATCTCCATCGGGGGATTGAAAAAATGGCCGAAAACAAAACCTATCAGGAGTTCATGCCTTATACCGACCGCATGGACTATCTGTCGCCCTACAGCAACAATGTAGCCCTGTGCATGGCGGTTGAACGAATCGCCCACATCGAGATACCCGAAAAAGCAGCATATATCCGCATGATATGCAATGAACTGGCCCGCATATCCTCACACCTTTTGTGGCTGGGAAGCCTCATTATGGACGCCGGTGCCATATCGTTCTTCATCTGGACATTCCGGGAAAGAGAAAAGATATATGATATTTTTGATGAAGTGGCCGGTCACCGCTTTACAGTATCACACTCCCGGATAGGCGGCGTCAACAATGACTTCTCCCCTGTTGCTGTCGAAAAAATCAAGAAGTTCATCAGCGAGTTTCCCAAAGAACTCAGCGACTGGCACAAACTTCTCGACAGAAACCGGATCTTTGTGGATCGCAATGCCGGAACAGGCGCAATCAGCCACACCGAAGCCATCGAAATCGGCCTTACGGGTCCGCCACTGCGTGCCACAGGCATCGCCTACGATGTGCGCAAGTTCGAACCCTACCTGTTCTATGATCAGGTGGACTTCCAGGTACCCACACGAACCGAAGGTGATAATCTCGCACGCTATTACTGCCGGATGGAAGAAATGGCCGAATCGGTGAGAATTATTGAACAGTGTTTCGAAAAAATGCCGGCCAGGGGACCGATCCGCACTGATGATGCCAAGAAGAGCTATCCCTCGAAAGACGAAGTCTACTACTCCATGGAAGGTCTGATTCACGATTTCATGATGACCGATACCGGGGTCTGTCCTCCCGCAGGTGCCGAAAGCTATCATGCCATAGAGGCACCAAAAGGCGAACTCGGTTTTTACATACAGAGTGATGGAACCGGCCATCCCTGGCGGCTGAAAATCAATTCACCTTCTTTCAGGAATCTCCAGGCACTCGAAACCATACTGGATGGTGAAATGATTGCCGATACCGTCATTCTCATTGGCGGTATGGATCCCGTAATGGGTGATTCCGATAAATAACCACAAAATAAACCATGGCAGAATCATTTTCTTTTGATGGTAAGGATCTGGAGGTGATCCGGAAGATCCTCTCCCGCTACCCCCACAAGGAGGCCGCCATTCTTCCCGTGCTATGGTACGCACAGGATAAATTTGGCCATACCAGTCCCGATGTACAGCATCTGGTGGCCAGGACTCTTGACGTGCCGGAAGCTCACATACACGGTGTGGTCTCTTTTTACACCCAGTTCTATGAAAAACCGATGGGCAGACACGTTCTCGATGTTTGCACATGCCTGAGCTGCCAGGTTTGCGGCGGATACGACATGCTAAGCTATATCGAAGATAAACTGGGCATCCGTGCCGGCGAAACCACACCTGACGGCCAATTTTCATTGCAGTCCGTTGAATGCCTCGGAGCCTGCGGTTACGCTCCCATGCTCCAGGTCACCAACAAACAGTATGTCAACCATCTTACACCGGAAAAAATCGACCGCCTTATTGATGATCTTAAAGCCGGAATAGAACCCTCTTTTGAATCCATGCCGCCGAAGCAGCATGAAAAGGACAACCGCTTATCATGACCGACGATTGGAAAACATATAAACCCCTGCTGTTGCCCGATCTGCCCGGATTGACAGATATTGAAACGTACGAGAAATACGAAGGGTATCACGCCCTGAAAACCGTTCTGGATAACCCGGATACATGGAGTCCCGAAGAGGTAGTCCTTCAGGTTAAAGACGCCAATATCAGGGGACGCGGAGGAGCCGGTTTCAACGCGGGCCTGAAGTGGTCTTTCATGCCCCCACCCGACGGCAAACCGCGCTACCTGGCTTGCAATGGGGATGAATCGGAACCCGGCACCTTCAAGGACAGGAAAATATTCGAGTTCAACCCCCATTTGTTTATTGAAGGAGCGATTATTGCTGCCTATGCCATCCGGGCCGAACAGATATACGTCTATATCCGTGGGGAATACAGGGCATGGGTCAGAATCCTGCAGAAAGCGGTTGACCAGGCTTACCAAAAAGGATATCTGGGAAAAAACATACTGGGCGCCGATTTTAACGCTGACATGACTTTGCACATGGGGGCCGGGGCCTATATATGCGGAGAAGAGTCTTCCCTCATGGAATCACTGGAGGGCAAGAGGGGCTATCCCAGAGTCAAACCCCCTTTCCCGGCTCAGCGCGGACTCTGGGGGCGGCCTACAACCATCAATAATATTGAAACACTCGCCAACGTACCCCTGGTGATAAGGAATGGATCGGAATGGTACCGCCGGATTGGAGCTGAAACACACCCGGGTCCAATTCTCTATGGAATATCCGGTCATATCAATAAACCGGGTGTCTACGAATACCCCTCGGGAATGTCCGTGCATACCCTGATTCATGAAGTGGCCGGCGGAATTCGCAAGGGCAAAAAGCTGAAAGCGCTCATCCCGGGCGGGTCATCCACCCCGCCGTTGCGCGCCGACGTGCTCGACGGTCTCACCATGGATTCTGACTCCCTCCGGAAAGCCGGATCCATGATGGGAACAGCCGGCATGGTTATTCTGGACGAGGATACGGACATGGTGGATGTGGTCTGGCGTATCTCGCACTTTTACCATCACGAATCCTGCGGTCAATGCACTCCCTGTCGCGAAGGAACCGGCTGGTTGGAGAAAACCCTGCGGAAAATCAGAAACGGCGACGGTGAAATGCGTGACCTCGACCTGCTCCTTGCCATTTGCAACCGTATGGAAGGCCGGACCATCTGTGCTCTGGCCGATGCCGCGGCATGGCCTGTACGATACTCCATCGAACGATTTCGCGATGAGTTTGAAGCCAAATGCAAGCAGACTGTTTATGCATTGTCCTGACCACAAACCCCGGGTTGCATGATACTCGCAAACCTTATGATGAATAACCATAGTTAAGACTCATGCCAGAGATCTTCATTGACTACCAGAGATTTGAATTTGAACAGCCGGGCAAGGTGCTGCAGTTTATGCTCGATGCAGGACTGGATCTGCCGTTTTTCTGCTACCATCCCTGCCTCTCCATTCCTGCCAATTGCCGGCAATGCGTTGTCAAAGCAGGCATGCCGGTCCTGAACCGGGAAAAAGGCACCTTCGAACTCGACGATAAGGGTGAGCGTATCATCCGGTATTTCCCGAAGCTCATGACTGCATGCAGCCTGGATCTGACTGATGGCATGGTTATCCACACACACCATTCCGATCCGCTGGTCAAGCAGGCACAAGCCGATAACCTGGAGTTTATCCTGATAAACCATCCTCTTGACTGCCCCATCTGCGATCAGGCCGGCGAGTGCCCGCTGCAGATCCTTACCTACAAATACGGACCCGAAGGCAGCCGTTTTGAGCACAAGAAAGTCCACAAACCCAAAGCCTTTCGTCTCGGACCACGCGTTGTTCTTGATGCCGAACGCTGCATTAATTGCACTCGATGCGTCCGCTTTACCGATGAGATCAGCAAATCCCATCAGCTTACCATCGTCTCAAGAGGGGATAAAAACTATCCCCTGACCGCCCACGGCCAGGAATTTGATGATCCCTATTCCCTCAATACCGTCGATATATGCCCTGTCGGGGCACTCACTTCCGCCGATTTCCGTTTCAAGGCAAGAGTCTGGGAAATGAACCAGACACCCGGTATCGATATCACCAACGGCAAAGGGTGCAACACCTATCTGTGGACCCGCGACAATCTTGTTTTGCGTATAACACCAAGGCAGAACGATCATGTCAACAGCCACTGGATGCCCGACTCCGGCCGGCTGGCCTATCAGCGCTTCAATGAAAACAGGGTCCATCGGCCTCATATAAAACTCGACGGCAATGATCAGGTGCGTACTTCATGGAATAACGCCATCCTTACCCTGCGCGAACAGCTGGAAAAGACAGAAGCAAGTGAAATACTGGCAATTGGCAGTCCACACGCTCCGGTAGAGGATAACTACGCTTTCCGGAAGTTTTTCAAGATGCATGGGGTATCCGAGTTCTTCTTCGTACCCGACATTCGCCCCGGCTCAGGAGACGGCTTTTTACTGAGTGATGACCAAACCCCCAATACCAATGGTGTAAGACTGCTCGATTTCAAGGAGACTACGTGCAAGAATCTATCCAGTAAAATTCAAGGAGATAAATACAAACTGATTGTGCTTCTTGATGATAGCCTTTTTGACAGACCCGATTGGCCCGCTATTGATCCTGGAAATTCATATTTCACCGTATGGGCAACCAATCATACTCCCACCACGGCAGCGGCTCATCTGGTCATACCTGTAACCTGTGCGGCGGAACATGCCGCATCGTATGTTAATGTGGATGGCCGTATCCAGCGCACCGTTGCCGCAAAAGAAACCCGCTACACCAACCGACGGCTCAACCTGGAAATGTCCATGGGCCGGCTCGATCATTACGGTACGCAATTTGACAACTGGGTCGATGAAAAGAATCGGATAGACTGCATTCCCGCATGGGAGTTTTTCAAGAAACTGGACGCTGAAGCCCGCTTTGACTGGAACTCATCCCGCGAGGTGTTGAACGAGATCTCCCGTACTCTGCCGGTTTTTGAAGGAGTGAGTTACGAGCGAATGGACACACTTCTCGGAGTTCCTCTTTCCATCTCCCGGAATACTCCTGTCGACCAGAAAAAAACAATAGAACCCAAACCCTGATCCATGGATCCGTTACTTTATTCCAGCCTGGTTATGCTGGCATTTGCGCTGCTCTTTCTGCTGCCATCGGCCGCCGTAGCGGTATATGCCGAACGCAGGATCTCCGCTTTTATCCAGAATCGCTACGGTCCCAACCGGGTTGGGCCACTGGGTCTTTTTCAGCCTTTTGCTGATGTGATTAAACTATTTATTAAGGAAGACATTGTTCCGGCCGGCGCCAATCGCTTTTTGTACACACTGGCACCCATGATTCCGGTTATCACGGCTATCATAACTATCGCCGTAATCCCCGTTGGCGAATACATTTACATAACCGATCTCAATATCGGAGTACTCTATCTTTTAGCGGCGGCCTCACTGGCGGTCTATGGCGTCACACTCGCCGGCTGGTCCTCCAACAGTAAATATTCACTTTTGGGCGGACTGAGGGCTGCAGCTCAGATGATCAGTTACGAGCTGCCCATGGGTGTTGCTCTTGCTTCGGTAATTTTGTTTGCCGGCTCTCTCAGCCTGGTCGAAATTGTGCAATCACAGGAGTTCTGGTGGAATATATTCCGAAATCCCCTTGGATTTGTGATCTTTACCATAGCCGTGTTTGCCGAGGCCAACCGTACACCATTCGACCTGGTGGAGGCCGAGCAGGAACTGGTTGGCGGCTTTCATACGGAATACAGCTCCATGAAATTCGGAACGTTCTTCCTGGCAGAATACATGCATGTGGTCATCGGCGCTCTGCTCATCTCCACTTTCTTCTTTGGCGGTTATCATTTGCCATTCGCCGGATACTGGCTGCCGGAAATGACACCTCTGACCAAATCCCTGCTTGATATTTTTGTATTGCTCTCCAAGACGGTTTTCTGGGCTTTCTTCATCATCTGGGTTCGCTGGACTATCCCGCGATTCAAATTCAATCAGCTGATGGGACTGGGCTGGACAAGAATGCTCCCGCTGGCAATAATAAATTTTGTGGTTCTTGCCATCATACTCTACTATATCTGATACCATTCCGAATATCAATCCCGGAAATCATCATCTGAAACAGGACCGTAGTACCCGTAATGTCAATCCGGCAATCTGCTAAGAGCCATCCCGTCACCAAACGCGTGGGTTTTCATACTCTCGGCTGCAAACTGAATTTTGCTGAAACCTCCACGATCAAACGTCGGTTTCAAAACGCATCCATAGGTTTAGATTCCGCAGATAAAGGCTTTGCTGTTTCAGACTCCGCGGGTTTAGAGTACACAGATAAAGGCTTTGCAACTTCAGGCTCCGCAGACTCAGACTACGACCAGACCGGTAACAGGTCTCTTCCGCCCGGAATGAAACCCCGCACCACTTCTCCGCAAACGGTGAAATTCAAGACGGCATCATTCAATTCGGTCTGCGATATCTATGTCATCCATACCTGTTCCGTTACAGCCGATGCAAACCGGGATTGCCGAAAAGCCGTCCGAAAAGCCATCAGGTTAAATCCCGAAGCATATATCGTGGTGACCGGGTGCTATGCCCAGCTTGAACCCGGCGAAGTCGCAGCCATTGAAGGGGTGGATCTTGTGGTCGGAACCCGGGATAAATTTGACTTGGTGGAACTGGCCGGAAACTTCAAAAAAGCCGGTCAACCTGTCATACATCACAGCCATGTGAACGAAGCGGTTGATTTCCACCACTCCTTTTCCTCCGGGGACCGAACCCGTGCTTTTTTAAAAATCCAGGATGGCTGTGACTATCAATGTTCATTTTGCACCATACCACTGGCAAGAGGCAAAAGCCGGAGTCCTTCCACAACCGAGATCCTGAAACAGGCCCGTATGGCCGTATCACAGCCTGGCCGTCCCGAAATCAAAGAAATGGTTCTTACCGGCGTAAACACCGGTGACTTTGGCAGGCAAACCAATGAAACTTTTCTGGACCTGATCCGCGAACTGGACAAATGTGCCGCCTCCCGCCAACTCGAATCGCTGGAAAGAATACGCATTTCATCTTTGGAACCCAATCTTCTCTCTGAGGAAATCATTGATTTTATTGCGGAATCCTCCATATTCCAACCGCATTTTCATATACCGCTGCAAAGCGGGTCCGATACAATGCTTCGCCTTATGAAGCGCCGGTATCTAACAAGTCTGTTCCGCGAGCGCATCAACTATATACGTTCGGTAATACCGCACGCCTGCATAGGAGCCGATGTTATCACGGGCCATCCCGGTGAAACGGAAAAACTCTTCCGCACGTCCCTTTCCTTCATCGAAGAATTGGATATAAGCTATTTGCATGTATTTACCTATTCCGAAAGACCGGGCACCTCTGCCCTTTCCATACCCGGAAATATAGACCATGAGCAGCGCAAACAAAGAACAGACTTGCTGCGCAGACTATCGGACCGTAAACGATTTGAGTATCAGTCACGGTTTCTTGAAACCCGCCGACCTGTCCTCTTTGAAC
>SLHZ01000094.1 GCA_007135895.1 Balneolales bacterium
CACCACTGAGAGCCAGAAAGATTTCAGGATCCGCCCGTGTTCGAAGATAAGCATTGCGGGTAACCCGAAAACGGACTTCCATTTCCAGTTGCTCCATCCATTCTGTCAGAAAGTCGGTGGCTTCCGCCTCCTCATCGAGAACAACCGCCTCGATCTCACGTTCAGTGAAATTGTCCAGATACAGATTACCTCTCTCCCAGCTAACATCTCCACTTAGCCTGGGCCGCTCTAGAGTGCCGGTCAGAGATAAGTCCATACCACCAAAGATGGATAGGTCACGTGTATTGAATATCCTGAAATTTTGTGCCTGAAAATGCATGTCAAGACCGTCGGGCATAAAACCGTCCAGGAGAATCGTTCCATTAGCCGCCAGTGAGCCGACACTTTGAGCATTAAAGCGATTGAAATTTATCAGGCCCGGCAGAAATTCGACCGCTACATTAATTTGTCGTATTGTAATATTATTCTGGACAACTCTTGCTTCACCGTCATACAGATCCACTTCGCCGATGATTTCAGGCTGCTCAAGAGTTCCCCTGATGGACAGATCGGCGTCCAGGCTTCCTCGCAGATTGCGAATCATCATGGGATCCAAAAAATCATTCAAAGCCGCCAGGTCAAACCGGTCGGTAAAAATATCAACTTCCAGGGAATCCTTCATAACGGGTCCTTCGAACACCTGTTGCTGCAAGTCGACCGATACAGGCAATGCGACCCGGAGATCAGCGGCAAGTTGTCCGAGTGAGTAGATCCTTCCACCCATCATAACTTTTTGCCGTGCATGCTCATACTCCATATTCAGCAACAGGCTGTCAAGGGCGACACCTGATACTCTCCCCTGATCCAGCTTCAGACTTCCGCTCCACTCCGGTGAGCCGGAAGTTCCAGACAAATGAGAGAAAAAGTAAACGACCCCCCCGGTTCTTTGGAATCCGATGGATTCAATGAAAGGATTAAAAGGTTCCAGAGTGGCACCCGGTATATTCAGATACCCCTTTACCGGTTCGTACTCATGACCAGCACTCCGGGCGGAATCACCTCCCGCGTCAAATGGTAAGTCAAATTCCGAAATGAGTACATCCTGGCCTTGATGCCAGATCCTTGCATCTGTTCTGATCCTGTCCTCTCTGATGTTGAGTGCCAGCTGAATGGAATCCAGAATCAGGGAATCAAAACGAAAACCGTCCATATGAGCATTAGCCTGCACATCCATCAAGTCTTCTCCTATAGTAAACGAGACCGATCCCGAAAATAGAGCATGAAAGAAGGGTTCTTCCAGAAACACATGTTGGACCATGCCCAGATCTGTGGATTCGGCATGGAATAATCCCCGCCAGGGCGCTTCTGGCTGCTTTTCCAGATGGAAGTATAAATGTGAACCTCTGTCAGATTTCAGCCGGACAGGTTTAAGCTGCAGATACTCTGCCGTCATAACGAGATTAAACGCCTCTTCCAGACGATAGGTCCCAGCCGGATCTGTCAGTATCAAATCTGTCGTCTCAACGGAGATAGTGTCACGGACGTGATACCTTCCTGTTGTTCGGATTCCACTCTCACTTTCCACATTGAACTCAAAGTGGTAAGAGCCCTGATACCCATCCTCTTCCATGTGGCCTTCCGTGCTCAATAATATGTCACGGACTGCAAATGCGCCTACCGAAGCTCCCCTGATCGCAAGATTTGCCTCATATCTCCTTGAAGCTGCTAGTTGGGACCGCGCATCCCCCTCAATTGCCGCTACACGAATGGTGTCATACTGCAAATCGTGCAGATCAAGTGCCGACTCAAACTGCAGTTTTCCCGCCGCGTCAGGCCGAATCGACCCCTGAATTTCACCAAACGCCAGAAGAGTATCCGCACCGGCAAGACGGGCAAATGCCCCGATATCGCGCAGGTCCAGGTGGAAGTCAAACCGGTTATCCGGATGTCGCAAATCGGCAGTATTAAGCGCCAAATCAAGGCGGCCTCCAGCCGGCGCACTTTCGAGTACGGCCTGGTCAATATCTACCTTGCCATCTTGAAGAACCAGGTTCATTCGGAGTAAATCCAGCGATTGCTGATTGACGGTTGAGCCTGCAAGCTGAAGGAAAGCTTCAAGTCTCATGGTCTCAAGGTCAGATCCCTCTCCAACAGAACGTATTTTGCCATTTAAATCTGTCTTGAGCAGTTCCATTCCCGGCAGACTGGCAATATTCAGGTGCTTAAAATCCATTTGCAGCTGATGGGATATTATATCTTGCTGCCAAAGCACTTTTGCGTCGAGTTTTGCCCTGGCATCATCAGACTCCAGTCGGACAACAGAAGTAATGGTATCACCCAGTACATGCACATAACCCTCCAGCTGAACCGGCGGGTACTCCGGCATGTTTGCAGTAACCCCCCTGAGGCTCATGGTCCATGGTTCAGGATCGGGTTGAAGCCCCACCCCCGACATTTCAATGTCAAATGAAACAAATAACGATATATCGTCAACCCCGAGCCAGCGTCCCGGATCAAGAGATTCTGCCTGAACAGCAAGAGTCCACTGCAGGGTATCTGTCCACCATTTATCGGTAGTTAAGATGGCACCGATGGTTGAATTATCCTTGACAAAGTCAATTTCAGAGATAATTTCGCCCCGGTCGGCTTCAAGTCTTGCCGATATGACGTCTACCGATATATTATTATACTGCACTTTTGATACATGCAGGTTGCCGTTAAAACGAGATCTATCCCATTCACCCGGAGTAATATAGCCCTGCAAGGACATCGATATTTCGTCAACAGCAGCCGGCATCGTTTCTTCCCCTGAAAGATCCTCCAGATTCAGGTTATAAACGGAAAGGGAGGCGAGCCTGAGCACCGGCTCCTGAATAAATGTCCACCGGGTATCAAGCTCAAGCAGGTCCAGGCCCAAAGCGTTGATGGAAAGCCCGGCATGAAGATCCTGTCGGTTGCCCCCTATGTGGGCCGTCAAGGACAAATCTTGTTGCAACGGCCATTCATCTACCCAAGCAAGACTTTCTTTCCATGAAAGTGGACTGAAACGGCCATTGAACTGTGTGACACTGGTGAGCACATCATAGCTTCCGGCCATTTCAACCAGACTGTAGGCGCTGGCAAGGATCAGTTTGTCCAGGGTGATACGGCGCCCATCCCATGAAGCTTCTGTTGCCAGGTGAACAGGGGCATCCAGTCTTTTTTCATGCAAAACCATTTCCAGTTTGTACAGTTCAGCGTGGAGGCCCCTTTGATCCTGCCCAATCCTGGCCTCCAGCACAAGATCCCGCAGGACCAGGGGGTCTTCCGGAAGCCAGGCTTCTGCCAGAATATGAATCGCTGTGGCTGAAAAGGTCATTTTACTGATCAGAAATGGAAAACCACCTTCGTACAAATCAGGCTCATTTAAAAGGTGTTCCTGTGCACGGGCTGAGCCGGCTTCCTGGTCATCCGGCAGTTCGTCAATCGGAATCAGGTCCATCACATTCCATTGACCATCCTGATCCTGTTCTATCCATGCCCTTAGATCACTAATGTTCAGTTTTCTGACCTCTGCCCTTCTGTTCCCGAGCATATCCCAGATAGAATAGGCAGCCTCGACACTTCCGGCCGAGAAAAGGGTGTCGGCACCTTGTAACAGCGTCACGGATTCCGCTGTCAGGCCGGTCCACAAATCACCATTAAGCCGGGCAATCTGAAAATCAGCAGAAAGAAGGGAAGAGACCTGCTTTTCGATTTGACTCCGCACCATATCCAGTACCAATGCGCTGCGCATTGCCATACGCAAACCGACAGCCAGCAGGAAGACAGAAGCGAGCACAATTCCCCAGAATCGAACTCGCCGCCAGACCCGATGGTTCTTCTCAGGTGAGCTTTCCACTTTCGAGGTCATCTTAATACTCTGTTAATCACACCTTTTTTTTCATCTGTTTATATTTTTTGTATTTAAGTGGACAGATGGAACATTCATGGAATAATCATGCGCCTGTGTGTCCGAAGCATTGGCCATGAATGTTTCATCTGTTTATAAGTTTTGGAATCAAGCGGTCAGATGGATTGTCCATGACGATTATAATCATGCTCCTGTGTGACTGGACTGCGGTCATGGACATTTCATGTTTTTGTGCTGCTCTGATTACTCCGTTGTTCATCACTCTGTTCCTGTAAAACTCCTCATTTTTTGCATTGATCATCCACTGGTGAAATATGGTTACTTGTCTAAAACGCCTGTCCTATACTGAAGTGTATACCCCACCTGTCAAACCATCCACCATAGTCGACACCCTGGTAAATATTCAGGTCTTCGTCTGTGGGGTTCATCTTCCTGGCCAAATCAATCCGGACAGGACCGAGGGGGGAGTTATAGCGCAGACCGGCTCCAAGACCAAACAAAAGCGCACCAGGATCTGCCTGATCAGCATCTTCCCAAACGGCTCCGCCATCCAGAAAGAAAGCGAATCCGAACCGTTTCACAAACCGGCTCATATCCTGCCGCAACTCAAGGTTGAAACTGTACATGGCTTTTCCACCTACGGGAAGATATTCAACAAATATGCCCTGATCGTCCAGAACGGGTCTTTTGGGGCCCAGTTCGCGCCGCTGCCAGCCTCTTACAGAGCTGGTTCCACCGGCATAAAAACGCACATTCGATGGCAAATCTTCCAGGCCGGAATAGGTAATGAGTCCGCCATCATTCCTGACGGCCAGCTGAGTTGTGGCGCCGATGTCAATGTATCGACGCAAGTCCAGTCCATACCTGTTGTAGCGGATGGTCCCGCTTCCCAGCAGACCAGAGAACTCTGCATGGGGTCGAATGACCCAGCCACGATACTGTTCCACTTCTACTTGCGAATGATATCCGGACAGCTTCAGTGCCGAAATTACATAGTCCTGCTCCGGAACCATCCTGTCTGTTATAGGATTGCGGATTGTTTCGAGATTGGATGACAGTTCATAGGTGATGGTTGCCGCCGTGACCTGGCTAAGCTGGTATATGAAGTTGTTATTGATACCTGCCCGAAGCAGCAGGTATCCACGTTCATCAAGCCGCTGGCCGTAGGGTGAAATGCTTATTCTGCTTCGCGGATTAAACACATATGGCACAAGGTAGTCCATGCTGACATACTGTTCCAGGAAAGAGGCCCTGCCTGTGGTACTGAAATGATGGGCATTGCCAAAGGGATTCCGATGCTGCCAGGACACACTGCCTCGCAGTATCTCCTCCTGGCCGATTCCGGACTGCACCCGGATACTGCGCAAGGCATGCTCGCGAACACGGATGTTCAAATCAACAATGGTATCTCTTGGTTGCGGCGGCATGCTCACGGTCACAAAGCGAAACAGGGGATGCCCAAAAACCTGCTGCTGGGCACGACGGAGGTTTCTGGCATCATAGCGGTCACCCGGTTTGAGCTCAGACTGCCTTAGGATCACAGATTCCGACACGGTTTCTTGTCCATCTACAATTATTTCTCCCAGAAACGACAACGGTCCGGGAACCAGTGTAACAACCACTTCCGCTTCTGTCCCACTGGTATCGAGCATGGCCGTCACATAAGCTTCGGAATGAGCAAATCCAATGTTTCGCATGGCAACGAGATAACGGCCCTCGAGCTCACTGTGCAGAATCAGTTTGTGGCGATATCCCTCTCTAAGGATTCGCTGGCGTGATGCCCGTTGAAAATGCCGGTCCGCTTCCAGGTAAGCAATGGTCTTTTCATCGGCATCAATGATTTGTTGAAGAGAGGTGATTATGGAAGGCGGCCCCTCTTCTATGTCAAAAACAACCCGGCGGACCCACTCTCTCCGGCCCTGTTCCACCCGGGATCGGACCTGCGCGTTTGGAAAGCCCCGTCGCTCATAAAACCGCCGGATACGTACTTCATCACGGCGAAGCTCCCGGGAGTCATAATCAAAACCGGAACGATTCCAGAACCGCAGTTTCCGGAAAAAGGAAGGGGCTTCCAATCCAATGATATTCCGCAGTTCCATGGATGAATAGTGCTCGTTTCCCTCAAACCGGATATTCCAGACCCGCTGGGGAGTTTCATCATCCAGGGAGCTGTAAGAGGCATGCGCAGCCGGAGAACCAGCCGCTGAAATAAAAAAAAGGAGGAAGAGACGTTTTGTCACAGTGGAGAACATCGTCACCCCGGAAGAGCAGTCGTTCCGGGAAAAAAATCGAAATAAAAGCATCCATTGTCTACTCAGTCGCATCTTAAGAGGCAGTCTGTTGCGTAATTTTTTTTTGCTATCTGTTGTACACCATGGTTCGGGACAGCTTGTTCCCGTTCACTTCCAGCTGATAGATATAAACACCGCTTGATAAATCAGGGGCGGAAAACCGAATATCGTAGCGACCGGGAGCCTGATGCTTTTCAAGAAGTACGTCAATCAACCGGCCTGTTATATCATAGATACGCAGTGTTACGTCGCCCTCCCATGGAAGCACATAGGAAAGGGTTGTCCCGTTGTTGAAAGGATTCGGATAGTTTCGCAACAGCTCGAGGCCCATTGCATGGTCCTCCTCGGGTTCCAAGAGACTCGTTTCATGTACAAGCTCGCCCAGGTCATAGAGATGAACCGCGGTAGTCACCGAAGGACGTCCCATCTGGTAATACATGAGAATCCGGTCGTTATCAAAAGTAGCCGCTGATACGGTAATGGTCCGGCTTATAGGATAAGACCCATCTCTGTCTCTGGAGATCGCGATCATGGTCTCGTGTGTAATCTGTCCGAGGTTCTGCTGGAGTAAAGTATTGGCCCGAATATACCGATGATGTGAGCTTGTTGTGCCGCCGCTTTCATAGTTCTGCATATCCGGTAATACATAATGGTTTGTATTGGCCCGGGCAGAATCGGTGACCTGACCCACTTTCATGTCGGAATGTGTAGATTCTATAAAAAGGGCATTTTCAGCATCCGTAACATGAAAATTGGAACCCCCTCTGCGATGAAGACCTTGGATCACGTCAATGGCACTAAGGGCATCCGCTGATCTCTCCAATATTATCCTGTTGATATCCAGGTTCCCCAAGCCGCTTCCTGTATCCCATGTCTGCAGATTCGTATTGCCGGTCGATACTCCGTATTCATTAATTCCCATTGCAACACCACTTGATCCGGCGCTTGTTATCGCTACATATCTGTGAAAAGGACCGGATAGTCGTTCAATGACTACCTGTACGGGGTCTCCACTGACATCTCTGTTCTTGTGAAAAAAGACCTGGGCGCTCTTTGTAGCCGTGCCATGCGCAAGCAAATTGGTACATCCGTCATTGAAAACGGTTTCTTGCATGGCATTAAAAGCCAGTAGTTCCTGATAGTCAATACCAGCTGCGAATGACACAGCGTCTAACTCAACAAGTGCTTCGGGGTGTACTTCCTGCATCATTATTTCATAAAGATGTCCTCTGTACATCAGGTAATCTCTCGACAAACCACTGCTTTTTGCTTTTTGCCAAAACAGTTTGAGGTTTTTTCTGATATCCTCTTTCAGTTCGCTTCCGTAACGCATTCCCATCTCTAAAGCGGAACCTTTCAAACGAAGGACATCGGGTTGCGAGACTGAAGAAGTGTAGTCCTCATTGTAGTCCTTGTCACTTCCGGCTTGAATAAAGGACTGTCCGTTTGCAATGACGGTTATTGAAGCAAACAAATAAGCAAAAAAGAGAGAGATTACTACGGATATTTTTTTCATCATTATTTACGCAAGTCCCGTTAAGACCGCCGTGGCCACGGCTACTATCGCAACCAGGTAAAACCACAGAAGCCGGGGGCCCATCCAGGCGGCCCACACGCTCCAGGGTATTTTTGCCATGCCCAAAACGGCCATGGTGACGCCCGAGGTTGGTATGATCATG
>SLHZ01000047.1 GCA_007135895.1 Balneolales bacterium
TCCAGTAGTGCTTGCACAAGCTCATACCGGGGGTCTTCCTCGTCTGCTTCAACATCGTTGTGCTCCGGCTGGGGCAAAAGCATTCTGGCTTTGATTGCCATAAGCGTGCTGGCCATGTAAATGAACTCACTAGCAACCGAAAGGTCCAGCTCCTCCAGAAATCCGATATAATCGAGAAACTGCTTTGTTATATAAGAAATGGGGATGTCATAGATATTCAGTTCATCCCTGCGGATAAAAAAGAGAAGAAGATCCAAAGGACCTTCAAAGTTTTGCAATTGGACTCGATACATGATAAAACCGTCGGGTACTTTATCGTTAAATATAGCCAATTTGTATCATTTGTATCCAATTTGTGCTATCGGTTTGCGCAGCTTGTTTTTTTGTCTTTTATTTCTTCGTGTTCGATTGTTTCTCTCTTGAAACTGTCATTACTAAAACCTCAACGCCGATTCAAGGATGTTTATGGCGGCCAACCAGTGAAGTCATGGACCATAAAAAATTCATTGCAGCTATCAAAAGTGGAAAGACCGGGACGGTTGATTCCTGGTATAAAGAAATGTTCAAAATATTGTGTCAATACTTGCAGGTAGTTATGGGGGCAAACCATGCCGATGCCGAAGATTGTGCCCAGCATGCAATTTTGATGGTTATTGAGCGGATCAAACAAAATGCTATCCGCGAGCCGGGCAGTTTGTACTTCTATGTGATCCGAAGTGCCAAAAATCGCTACCTGAGGGTACAGTTCGAGAACAGGAGAAGCAACTTTCAGGAAGACATGACGCATTATGTGCCGCCCAATGAGCAGATTGATCATCTTGTTACCCGTGAAGAAGAATTGGCACTGGGTTTTTGTCTGAAGAAGCTAAAGTCGGATTATCGAAGCTTCATTGACTATTTTTTTCAGTTTCCGGGGGCCCACGCCAGTGATGTGGCCGATCATTTTGGTATAACCGTAAACAATGTGTGGGTTCGAAAACACCGCATAATAAAAAAACTATCTGAGTGTGTGGAGAAAAAAACCAGTCAGTAGCAGATCCGCTGTCATGCCAAAACTTTTTTCTCAATACAACTTGCGTCTAAAAATAATCTTACCATGAAAAAGGATAAAGATATTGAAATCATAAAAGCCATTGACAACTATGTGAATGGCCGCCTGGGACCGGAAGAAACCGATCAGCTATGGGCACGCCTTCTTGAACGGCCGGAATATTATGAGCTGCTCAGGACAGAAGCCGCACTAAAGAAAAGATATGATAACCGCATGCAGGAGTCCGTTCAGGAATATGGATCCGGGGAAACAATAGACCAGGATGATGCGGGCCCCAAAAACAGTACCCGTAAAACAGGTGCGGTTCGACTGGGCCATGCACCCTGGCTCCTTGCCGCAGCAGTTGTTGTGGTTGGGGTGTTCATATACCTGTATCAAAATGTAATCGACGGGGGTGCGCACGGACCAGCCATTACGGAAATACCCTTAACGGGAATGCTGGCTCCGGACGTCTATCGTTCCTCTTCCATACAATTAGATGGCATGGATGAAAAGCTCTCTCGTGCTTTTCTTTACACGGTCAGCGGCGAAACGGATCGGGCTGTTGCGGCTTATCGGGAGATCATTTCTCTTGGAAGCCACGGCGACTCGGCTCGTTTCAACATTGGTATCATTTACTTCAATAAAGGTGATTATAAGCTTTCTGCATCCGAATTTTCCAAAACAGACTGTTTCGCTTTTAAAGCAGAAGGACTGGCAGAGAGATGCCTCTGGTACCAGTTGAATTCCTTTCTGGGGGCCGACCAGCTCGATGCGGCTGAAGAAACAGCTATCCTGTTAATAGACCGGGAGGGCAGGTATCGCGCCGAATCAGAACAGATAATGCGGCGGTTGAAGAACTAGATCGTTCTTTTTTGGGTTTTGTTGTTCGTCGCTGTGTATTTTATCACAAATTAATCTACAGAATCCTCCTGAACGCATTGTCGTGACAAACCCGCTTTTAAACGCTTCTGAACGCGATTATGGTTTTGAACAACACATCCGGCCAAGCCGGCTGATGGAGTTTATAGGCCAAAAAAAAATCATATCCAACCTTGAAGTATTCATAAAAGCGGCACGACAGCGCGAGGAGGCTCTTGATCATGTGATGCTGTCGGGTCCTCCGGGCCTGGGAAAAACAACCCTTGCCTATATCATTGCACATGAGATGGGGGTTCAAATCAAGCCAACAACCGGCCCTGTTCTGGAAAAGCCAGGAGACCTTGCTGGTATGCTTACAAATCTTGAGGCCGGGGATGTTCTCTTCATTGATGAGATTCATCGACTGAACCCCATCGTCGAAGAGTACCTGTACTCTGCCATGGAAGATTACAAGCTGGACATTGTCATTGATTCCGGTCCGAGTGCACGAAGTGTTCAAATTGACCTGATGCCATTTACACTCATCGGCGCTACTACCCGAAAAGGCTTGCTTACATCTCCGCTAAGAGCTCGATTTGGGATTGACTTTCGGCTGGACTATTACGAAGTAGAGTTACTGCAACACATTGCTGTTCGATCGGCAAAAATATTAGGTCTGAAAATTTCTGATGACGGTGCCTTCGAGCTTGCACGAAGAAGTCGCGGAACCCCCCGAATCGTAAATCGACTTCTGCGCCGGACACGTGATTTTGCCGAAGTGGAAAATAAAAAACAAATAGACCGCACCATTGCCGACAAAGCGCTTAACGCCCTTGATGTGGATCCACGCGGATTAGACGAAATGGATATACGTATTCTCAACAGCATCATCGAAAATTATCGGGGCGGCCCCGTGGGCCTTGGCACACTGGCCGTTGCTGTTGGCGAGGATAAGGGAACTATTGAAGAGGTTTATGAGCCATTTCTCATACAGGAGGGGTTTCTGCAACGCACTCCAAAAGGACGGGTAACAACTCTAAAAGCCTATGAGTACCTTGGCCTGGAACATCCCGGAAGCAAGGGTTTGTTCCAGCAGTAGGCCCTTCAGATAGTCTTTGACCCCAAAAATATGCTTGCTTATGGAGCGCCTGTTTTTTGTATATTGAGCGTTTCGTATGGATAGCCGAAGAAGATGCTATCTCAAGGTTTACTTCAGATAACCGGAACCAACCAATTATTATAGATGAAAAAACTCTTTACCTCCGAGTCTGTTTCCGAGGGGCACCCTGACAAGGTTGCCGATCAGATATCCGATGCCATTCTTGACGCGATGCTGGAGCAGGACGAGAACTCAAGAGTGGCAGTTGAAACTCTTGTAACAACTGGTCTTGCCATAGTTTCCGGTGAAGTTACGACAAGCGCCTGGGTAGATATTCAGGAACAGGTGAGAACCGTTATCCGCGATATCGGCTACACCCGGCCGGGTTATCGGTTTGATGCGGATTCATGTGGGGTACTCGTTACAATACATCAACAAAGTCAGGATATTGCACTTGGCGTGGATCGGCAGGGAGCTGGCGACCAGGGCATGATGTTCGGGTATGCAACCCGGGAAACCAAAACATTCATGCCGATGTCTTTACAGTTTTCTCATGATCTGGTCAGAGAGCTGGCTGACATCAGAAAGAACACGACCCTGATGCCCTATCTCCGGCCGGACAGTAAAAGCCAGGTTACCATCGAGTATAATGAGCATAATCAGCCGGTTCGCATACATACTATCGTCGTTTCGACACAACACGATGATGACGTGTCTCAAAAACAAATCAAGAAAGATATCGCCAAATATTTACTGCCACGAGCCATTCCGGAAAACCTGATCGATGACGACACGATTTTACATGTGAATCCGACCGGAAAATTTGTAATCGGCGGACCTCATGGTGACACAGGCCTGACCGGTAGAAAAATTATTGTGGATACCTACGGAGGACATGGCGCCCATGGTGGTGGCGCTTTTTCAGGTAAAGATGCCTCGAAGGTGGATCGCAGCGCAGCATATGCTGCCCGTCACATGGCGAAAAACATCGTTGCTGCCGGTCTTGCAGACGAGTGCCTGATTCAGCTCGCCTATGCAATCGGCATTGCCGATCCCGTATCCATCGATATTAGCACAAATGGAACAGGAAAAATCGGGAATCTGGATCTGGTCCGGATTATCAAAGAGCTTTTTGACTGTACTCCTGCAGGCATTATCGCCCGTTTTGGATTAAAACGACCAATTTTCCGCCAGACTGCAGCGTATGGTCATTTTGGCAGAAACGGGTTTCCATGGGAAAAGCTTGATTATGTTGACAAATTGAAGGATAAAGCCGGGGTCTGAACGATCTTGGCTCCGGGTGCACCTGCCGATCAGGTAAGTTGTTTTAGCGGTGAAAGCATAATATGATTTGAGGCCGCTTTTTCCGGCAAGTTGGCCGGCTGTTGATCAACAGATATCCTGATTCGGTATCAAAAAAAGAACAACATGTCGGTCCTTTCCATCCTTCTGGTTTCAGTTGTCCTGCTCATCAGTGCCTATCGTTACTACGGACGATTCATCACGTCCCGGCTGGGCATTGACAACCGCAATATCACGCCGGCACACACAAACAAAGATGGAATAGATTTTGTGCCCAGCAATCGATTTATTGTTCTGGGTCACCATTTTGCTTCCATAGCCGGTGCCGGCCCTATTGTTGGGCCGGTCATTGCCATCTATTTCGGATGGGTTCCTGCTCTTATCTGGATTCTTGTGGGAGGAATTTTCTTCGGTGCCGTCCATGACATAACTGCCATGACCGCATCACTACGCCACGATGGCAAGTCTATCGGAGAAATTATTCAATCCCATATTGGCCTGCGTGGAAAAAGGCTTTTTCTGATTTTTGCCCTTGCCACGCTAATGCTTGTAATCGCCGTATTCCTTGATATCGTATCGAGGACCTTTGTTTCTGTTCCAGAAGCAGCCACGTCATCGCTTCTTTTCATTTTGCTGGCTCTACTATTTGGCTTTGCAATCAAACGATCGCCCCTCCCGTTCTGGCTTATTACAACCACCGGAATCATACTCATGTATCTGATGGTGTGGCTGGGAAGCAAGTTCCCTGTTGAAATCAGTTACAATGGCTGGTTGTATCTTTTGGTTGTTTACATATTTCTGGCGGCTGTTACTCCGGTTCCAATACTTTTACAGCCTCGTGACTTCCTCAACTCTTTTCTGCTTTATGGCATGATTCTTTTTGGTTTCGCGGGAGTTCTGATTTCAAATCCAGTCATTGAAATGGACTATACGGTTCACTTTCATGTCGACTCCCTTGGATTCCTTTTTCCTGTGCTCTTTGTAACGGTTGCCTGCGGTGCCATTTCCGGTTTTCATTCCCTTGTTGCTTCCGGAACCACTTCAAAACAAATCGACAGGGAAGAGGATGTTAAGCTCATCGGTTTTGGCGGGATGCTAATCGAAACCTTCCTGGCGGTGTTGGCGGTCATGTCTGTTGCAATCATATCTCGCGGTGATTTTATTAGAAGACTGGACGAAGTGGGTCCCGTTACGTTGTTTTCTGAGGGGCTGGGACGTTTTATATCTTCCATTGGGATTCCACCAGAACTGGCGATTTCATTTGTGGCACTTGCTGTATCGGCTTTTGCCTTGACCACTTTGGACACCTGCACGCGATTGGCCCGCTTTTTCATTCAGGAATATACCGAGGATTTGCCGGCCTATTCAATTCGACCCATATTTCAGAACCGTTACTCAGCAACCATTATCGTTGTTTTATTAAGCAGCTCTCTGCTCCTTTCGGGTCAGTTTGCCCAGTTGTGGCCCATTTTCGGCTCTGCTAATCAGCTGTTGGCTGCGCTTGCACTACTGGCAGTAACCGTTTGGCTTTCAAATAACAGCAAGTATCCTCTGTTTACATTTTTACCCATGATATTCATGTTTCTGGCCACGCTGACTTCCTTGCTCTTATTTGCCTGGAACCAGTATTTGATGGACAACCTGTTTCTTAGCCTGTTTTCACTTGTATTATTCCTACTGGCTGTAGTTCTTGTCTATATGGCCAGAAATCGATTAAAGAAAATAAAGAGTGAGCAAACCAAAGAATGATGGTACTGCGGCATTTTGATCCGGGGACTTTCCCATTCTTATCTGTTTTCATATTACTCACAGCCTGCCTGTTGCTGTGTCCGAAATCATTTATAAGTCCTCAATCCAACCTCTATGCCCAGGTTTATCAAAATATATACCGCCCGGCAACACCGGAGTGGTACAAGCTTCAAACACCATATTTCAAGATTCTTTTTCAGGATGGTGAACAAGAGGCGGCGTATCGTACGGCACATATTCTTGAGGAGCAATATCCTGCTGTACAATCGCTTGTAGGTGGCCGTTTAAGAAATATGCCGGTTGTGCTGAATGGCCAGAATGATCTCTCTAACGGATATGTCACCACGCTGAACTTCCGCATTGAAGTCGAGATTCCAAGAATCAAAGGTAAAAGCATGAATCCGCTTGATGGAAGTTGGCTTAATACCGTTATGCCTCATGAGTTGGTTCACGCCCTGCATCTGAATGTAATGCCCCGCTGGGGCACAACATGGTTCATCCAACCCTTTTCTCCGGACCTTGCCCGCAGCATGCACTTTGCCGCACCCGTAGGCATGCTTGAGGGAATTGCTGTATTCCATGAGACACACCATCACTATGATATAGGGGGCCGTGGTAATCATGCCTATTTCACAAACCAGCACCTTGCTGTAGCACAAGGAGGTACACGTTGGTCATTGGCACAAATGCTAACCAACCCAATGCACGAGCATCCATTTGACCGTCATTACATCGGCGGCTATGAGTTTATACATTGGCTTCAGTATGAATATGGAATGGACATCACTAAAAAAACCATTCGATTTGTCTCCCGGTGGCCCTTTCTGGGTTATGGATCTGCACTTTGGTACCATACCGGAAAGAGGCCATCGCAACTTTATCAGGACTTTGTATCCGGAAAGAACATCAGGAAGAACATTCATAATAATGAACTCGATCACTTTAATGTAGCTTTTACTCATTCCCGGCAATGGTCCATAGGGCGTAGTCGCCGGCCTGTTTGGATTTCTGACGATGAGATTCTGATGTACAGCCAGTCTGGTAACATCAGGCCCGGTTATTATTATCTCAATCTCAATCAAATGGATTTTTGTCTTTTCCATGAAACCGGCAATGTGGAAGATTATCTTTTATCATTACATCCCGATCGAAGTCGATTTATGTATGCCCGTTACCACAGGCACCCCATTTATGATCATCACTTTACCATGGGTGTTTATGAAGTCCAGGTATCCGATGGGGCCCAGGTCCGATTAATATCTGAAAGCAATGACAGGGTGCATGCTCCTGAATACGGACCGAATAATTCGAGGTGGGCACTTCAGACCTTCCATGAGAATAATATACTTGTTCGGCTGCAAAGTTCAGGAATTGATACCTTGCTTGTTCCTTATTCCGGATATATTGTTCAGTTTGCTTTCAAACCATCCAAAAAAAAGGAGGTCTGTTTTTCAGATACCATGGCTGTAATTGCTAATCGGGATGGACTTCAGGCTTTATGGTTCCTGTCTGTTGACAGCCTTGAGGTTTTCAACCAAAGAAACCCGGATATATCATTTGATGGAGCTTCGGTTATGGATCTTTCCTGGCATCCGGATGGAGAGAAGCTCCTTTTTACCTCTGATTATGGCGGTGCAATGAATCTATTTGTATATGATGTCATTAATGATGCCATACATCAGCTTACAAACCATCGATATGGCATCATGGAAGGAAGTTTCTCTCCTGATGGCTCCCGTATTGCCGCAATACAAATATCTGAAAATCGTTTTGAACCGGTTATTCTCGAGGAA